>JBBRVM010000303.1:0-5248 GCA_038246865.1 Burkholderiales bacterium | reverse complement strand
GGTGCCATTCCTCAAAGTCGTCAACGACACGGCCGTAGCGGTGAATCAGGGCGGCAAGCGCAAGGGCGCGGTTTGCACCTACCTTGAATCGTGGCATCTGGACGTCGAGGAATTCCTCGAACTGCGCAAGAACACGGGCGATGATCGTCGTCGAACGCATGACATGAACACGGCGAACTGGATTCCGGACTTGTTCATGAAGCGCGTGATGGAGAACGGCACCTGGACGTTGTTCTCGCCAGTCGATACGCCTGATCTGCATGATCTGTTCGGCAAGGCGTTCGAGAAGCGCTACAACGAATACGAAGCCAAAGCTGCACGCGGCGAGATCAAGCTGTTCAAGACGCTTCAGGCGACCGTGCTGTGGCGCAAGATGCTGACCATGCTGTTCGAAACCGGTCATCCGTGGATCACGTTCAAGGACCCGTGCAACATCCGCTCGCCGCAGCAGCATGTTGGCGTCGTGCATTCATCCAATTTGTGTACCGAGATCACCCTCAACACGAGCGACACCGAAATCGCGGTGTGCAATCTGGGCTCCGTGAACCTCGTCAATCACATGGTTGAAGTCGACGGTGGCTACGTGCTCGATCACGCCAAGCTGCAAAAAACCATCCGCACCGCGATGCGGATGCTCGACAACGTGATCGACATCAACTACTACGCGGTGAAAAAAGCGCGCACGTCGAACCTGAAGCATCGCCCCGTAGGCCTTGGCATCATGGGTTTTCAGGATGCGCTGCACATGATGCGCACGCCGTACGCCTCCGAGGACGCGATGGAGTTTGCTGATCGCTCGATGGAGGCGGTTTGCTATTACGCCTACTGGGCGTCAACCGAGCTCGCTGAAGAACGCGGTCGTTACAGCACGTTCAAAGGCTCGCTATGGGATCGTGGCATCCTGCCGTTTGATTCGCTCAAATTGCTCGCCGAAGAGCGCGGCGGTTATGTGGAAGTGGATCAGTCGATCAGCATGGACTGGGATGCGCTCAAAGGTCGCATCAAAGCCCACGGCATGCGTAACTCCAACTGCGTTGCCATCGCACCAACGGCAACGATTTCGAACATCATCGGCGTGTCGGCTTGCATCGAACCGAATTACGAAAACCTGTTCGTCAAATCGAACCTGTCGGGCGAATTCACCGTCATCAACGAGCATCTTGTCGACGACCTGAAAGCGCGCGGTTTGTGGGATGAAGTGATGATCTCCGATCTCAAATATTTCGACGGTGCGCTCGCCAAGATCGACCGTATTCCTGACGATCTGAAAGCCAATTACGCCACTGCGTTCGAGATGGATGTGTCATGGCTGGTAGAAGCCGCGTCGCGTCGTCAGAAGTGGATCGATCAGGCGCAATCGTTGAACATTTACATGGCGGGTGCCTCGGGCAAAAAGCTCGACGAAACCTACAAGCTCGCGTGGAAACGTGGCCTCAAAACCACGTACTACCTGCGCACGTTGGGCGCCACCAGCGCTGAGAAATCGACAGGTAAAGGTGGCGAATTGAATGCCGTTTCTTCGTCCGGCGGCGCACATGCAACGAAGGCCGCCAGATCGACGGCGTCGCCAGTGTTTGCAGCGCCGACGCTGGCACCTGCCGCGAGAATCAATCCTGCTGTCGACGCCGACCTGCCAGCAACCGACATGAAGTTCTGCTCCATCGACAGCCCTGATTGCGAGGCCTGCCAGTAACTACGGGCGGGCGGGCCACACATAATTACGCATTAATTACACATTCAGAAAAATCGTATCAGCTAACAGCGCAATAATGGACGATACCGGGAGCATCAGCACTCGCTGATGCACACTCAGTAATCACATCATATCTAGGAGACCAAAATGGGTTTTTTCAGTTTTATTAAAGACGCTGGCGAAAAATTGTTCGGCCACAAAGAAGCAGCCGCTGCTGCAGCAGCGGCTTCGGCATCAGATGATGCTGCTGCTAAAGAGACGCTCGACGCGACCAACCGCGCAGCGGGCGACGCCATCCAGACCTACATCGAAGCACAGGGCCTGGAGATCACCGGTCTCGTCGTCACCTTTGACGCGGCCTCATCGACCGTGAGCCTGTTTGGCGTCGCAGCCGACCAGGCCACCAAAGAAAAGGCGCTCTTGTCTGCTGGCAATGTGTCAGGCGTGAGCAACGTCAACGACAACATGTCGGTCGACCTGTCTGAGCCAGAAGCCACCTACCATGATGTCGTCTCGGGCGACAACCTGTCGAAAATTGCCAAGGCCGCGTACGGCGACGCCAACAAATACATGGTGATCTTCGAAGCCAACAAACCGATGTTGTCGCATCCCGACAAAATTTACCCAGGTCAAAAGCTGCGTATTCCGCCGCTTTAATTCAGACGCAAACCCCGAAGCAAACGTTCGGGGGTTGCGATGAGGGCTCTGTCAGCGTGTCAACACAACTCGCAGCACGTACAGAACCCTGATCGCAGCAAACAACCACTCATGTGATTCACGCCGGCAACGGGTGAATCGCCCCCCGAGCGAAGGGGGAGTGGCGTTGGCTGTAAGTGCGGTGGTGTAGCTCGGCTCGCGCGAGTTACCTCACCGCGATTTGCATACCCTCTCGCCCGACGTTCACAACAAACCGACGGCCGAGTGTGTGTACCTTAAGGAAGGGAGGTGATCCTGTGGCAACTAAAGAGCACAAGTGGGAGTTCTACCAAGACAAGGCTGGCAAACATCGCTGGCGTCGTATCGCGTCGAACGGCAATGTGATTGGTGCGTCGTCGCAAGGCTACGTCACTCCAAAAGATTGCCGGAATAACGCGATTCTGAACGGCTTTCCCGTACCTCCGCCTCCAGCTGCCGCCTAGCACTGCTAGCCCGGCGTGGATTCGGTGACAGGAATCTTCTGTATCAGTGACGTAAGGTATTTCGCCACCGCAGGTATCCACCCGCGCGATCTACCCGCCGAAAGCCTTTTTTCCAGCAATGGAGCCAGAAATGGCGTCAGACATGACAAGCGGTTTTCGGCGGTTTTTCAGAGCGTATTGATTGTTTTTTATAGTTTTATCCGACGATTGTTTCAGCAATATTTCGTAGCGATATTCAGGTTTCGTCAATCAGTGCCCTGTGAAAAATCCAGAAGAGAAATGAAACATTGCAAGACTTAAGTCAATTGCGTGATCTACGTGACCCGAACCCGCAACTGAGGCTTGCCCGCCATATGGGCGACTATCAGATGTGGCTTCAATTCACCGACGGTCGCGCGGGCATTGTTGATTTTTCTGACGATCTTTGGGGGGAAGATTTAGAGCCGCTACGTGACCCGATCACCTTCGCCGAGCTGGTGCTCGATGAAGGTCTGGCCACCCTTTCGTGGGAACGCGGCGGTATCGATATTTCTCCTTCGTATTTGTACTCCAAGCTTGAATCTGTCCAGTAATTTCAATTGCAGACCGACACTGACTTTGTCGCTTTCGCCTTATCGCCGGCCTCACGAAAATGAGGCACTGCCTTCGGCTCAGCTTCGCGTCATTGCCGCCCTGCAATTGAAATTTAATAGTGATCTGTAGTTTGTTCTGTGTGAGTGCCACCTATAAATAACGAAACGATCCGCGCTATCTCGCGGGGATCGAAAGGCATAGAGGTAATTTGAATGCTAAATTTTGATGATGATGTTGTTGCGCCCGTGGCTGTGTCTGCCGCCAACCCGGCCACTCGGCCGACCGCGCTAGCGCACGCCGCGCCCCTAAGCGAGGACTTCAGCGGCTATCGCGCCCAAATGAACGAGCAACCAGAAACTGTCACCGAGCCGCCGGTCGAGGTCGCGAAGGCCAGTCGCGTGCGCGCCGAAGATAAGCGCGTCATCAACGGCGGTGCCGACGTCAACCAACTCGTCCCGTTCAAATACACTTGGGCCTGGGACAAATATCTTGCCGGTTGCGCCAACCACTGGATGCCGCAAGAGATCAACATGCAGAGGGACATTGAGCTGTGGAAGCGCGCCGACGGCCTGACCGATGACGAGCGCCTGATCATTAAGCGGAACCTTGGCTTCTTCGTCACCGCCGACAGCCTCGCCGCCAACAACATCGTGCTTGGCACCTATCGCCACATCACCGCGCCCGAGTGCCGCCAATACCTGTTGCGTCAGGCGTTTGAAGAAGCGATCCACACCCACGCCTATCAATACATCGTGCAATCGCTCGGCCTCGACGAGAGCGAGATTTTCAACGCGTATCACGAGGTCAAGTGCATTCGCGACAAGGATGATTTCTTAATCCCGTTCATCAACACGCTGACCGACCCGCACTTCAAAACCGGCACCCCGCAAGCCGATCAGGACCTGCTCAAGAGCCTGATCGTCTTCAGCTGCATCATGGAAGGCCTCTTCTTCTACGTCGGCTTCGTGCAGATTCTCTCGATGGGCCGTCAGAACAAAATGACCGGTGCGGCCGAGCAGTATCAATACATCCTGCGCGACGAATCGATGCACTGCAACTTCGGCATCGACCTCGTCAACACCATCAAAATGGAAAACCCGCACCTCTGGACCGAAAGCTTCAAAGAAGAAATTCGCGTCCTCTTCAAGCGCGGCGTCGAACTCGAATACGCCTACGCCGAAGACACCATGCCACGCGGCGTGCTCGGCCTCAACGCCAGCCAGTTCAAGGAATATCTACGCTTCATCGCCAACCGCCGCTGCCAGCAAATCGGCATCGACCCGCTGTTCGACAAAGCCGAGAACCCATTCCCGTGGATGTCGGAAGTCATGGATCTCAAGAAAGAGAAAAACTTCTTTGAGACGCGGGTGACGGAGTATCAGACGGGTGGGGCGTTGAGTTGGGAGTAGGTTTGGATCGCGCGCATAGCTTATTTGGCCCCAATTAAGTATGGGCCGAGTAGTAAACGCGATAGTGTTAATCGTAGTTCCGTTGGCGGCCGTGTACTACGCGACGTATTTGCAGAAAAAACCCGACCTCGTTTATCTGCTCTCGGAGCAAGTTCCTTATATCGATAGCGATTCAAAGGCCTCTTCAGATTTTGGCCAGCGTCTAGAGGTAAAAAATGTAGGGGATGCCGAGGCAAAAAAAATTACCGTCAAAATCGAGGGTCAAGCACTTACATCTTCTGTCAAACCATATTTGACTAAGGATGTTGTGGAGTCTTCCTCAACACCCACAGCAGCTGAACACGTCTACCCTTCGCTTCCGCCGGGTGGTTCGTTCCAAGTCCTCCTAAAAGCGCGATCAAAGATCGGGTCCGGTAATGTTTCCGTATCGCATG
>JBBRVM010000302.1:0-5253 GCA_038246865.1 Burkholderiales bacterium | reverse complement strand
TTGGTCTCCCGCGTCGCACGACGCGGGAGTGGATTGAAACTCACTGGATGAGGATGATGTCTGGTACATGGGCGGTCTCCCGCGTCGCACGACGCGGGAGACGATTAACGTGTCGAACCCTTCGGCCCTCGATTGATGTTGTTTGCCTCCCTGCGCTATCCTTTCACGCATGAAAGAACACACCCGCATTCCGCTCTCCAACTATGTCGAGCGTCCCGTCGCCGAGATGCAGGCGCGCGCGCAGAAGTTTGCCGACCGCATGCACCTACGTCGCAGTGTCCGCGACTTCTCGGATCGCCCGATCCCGCGCGACATTATCGAAAACGTCATTCGTGCCGCTGGCAGCGCCCCCTCCGGTGCCAACCAGCAGCCATGGCATTTCGTCGCAGTCAGCAACGCCGATGTGAAACGCGAAATTCGAATCGCCGCCGAAGCCGAAGAGCGCGAGTTCTACGTCAATAAGCGCGCGGGCGAAGAATGGTTAGGCGCGCTGGCGCATCTTGGCACCGACGAGCACAAACCGTTTCTGGAAACCGCCCCGTGGCTTATCGTCGTGTTCGGTCAACGCTACGGCGTTGATGACAACGGCGAGCGGATCAAGCATTACTACACTCCCGAAAGCGTCGGCATTGCGATGGGCATGCTCATCACCGCCGTGCATCACGCAGGCCTCGTCTCGCTCACGCACACACCTGCACCGATGAAGTTTTTGAACGAAATCCTGAAACGCCCCGAACACGAAGCGCCGTATCTGATTCTGGTGGTTGGCTATCCAGCCGAGGGTGCAACGGTTCCGGCGATTTCGCGGAAACCGATGGATGTGATTTCTACGTTTGTGACGTAACCGAACCTGGGGCGCGGGAAGAGACTACTTCCGCGCGCTGCGCCACTCCTGAAACACCTTGATTGCGACCGGCAATACCGAGACCAGCACGATCCCAATGACGATGAGGGTCAGGTTATCTCTCACCACGGGCATGTTGCCGAACAGGTAGCCCGCATAGACGAGCGAGGTAATCCACAGGACACCGCCGATGACGTTGTACAGGAAGAACGTGCGGTAGGGCATCTGTGCCACGCCGGCGAGAAAGGGAACGAAGGTGCGGACGATGGGTACGAAGCGCCCCATGACGATGGAGAACGCGCCGTATTTTTCGTAGAAAGCCTGCGTCTGCGCCAGATACTCGGGCCTGAAAACGCGCGAGTTTTTGTTGTCAAATGCCTTCATACCGAGTTTGCTGCCAACGAAGTAATTGACCGAATCGCCGATCACTGCGGCGGCGATCAGAATCACTACAAACAGATGCACGTTGAGCCCCGAGATTGCGGTAATCGCGCCAGACACGAAGAGCAGCGAATCCCCGGGCAACAGCGGCATGACAACCAGCCCAGTTTCCGCAAAGATGATCGCGGCAACCACCGCGAAGAAAATCACTGGTGAGCCTTGAGCGAGCGCCGCCAGACGGTCGTCCAGCGAGGCGAAAAACGCGAGCAGATCCGCGATCATCGATTCAGTAGCGTAATGGCGCGAGTAAGCCCACGCATCACGCCAGAATCTTCTCTGCTTCCAGCGGATCCTTCGGAGGGCCTTCGGGCTTGACCAGATTCTCGCGCGACACGCCGAGCCAGCGCACGAGCGGCGCCATCACCAGCACAGACGAGTAGATGCCGAAGCAGATACCAATGGTGAGCGCGAGCGCGAAGTAGTGCAACGTTTCACCACCAAAGAGCAGCATCGAGAGCACCATGATCTGTGTGGAGCCGTGAGTGATGATGGTGCGGCTGATGGTGCTGGTGATCGCGTTGTCGATGACGTGATCGACGCTCGCTTTGCGCATCTTCCTGAAGTTTTCGCGCACCCGATCCGCAATCACGACGGACTCGTTCACCGAGTAGCCAAGGATCGCAAGCACGCCCGCGAGCACCGGCAGATTGAACTCCCAGCCAAAGATGGCGAACAGACCGAGAATGATGATGATGTCGTGCAGGTTGGCGATGATCGCGGCGACCGCGAACCGCCATTCGAAGCGGATCGCGAGGTAGGCCATGATGCCTGCAATGACAAGGACGAGCGCCAGCGCTCCGCTCTCGAACAATTCTTTGCCGACGTGCGGACCGACAAATTCCACACGCTTTAATACGATCTTTTCTGCACCCTCGCCGCACGCGGTTTTAGTGTCAGAGATTACGCGTGTACCGCAGATGGCCTTGAACAGGTTATCGCTCATCTGCGCGTTGGTGACGTTCTTCACGATGGGCAAACGCACCAGCACGTCTTGCGGCGTGCCGAAGTTTTGCACGACAGCTTCGCCAGTTTTGAGCGCCTCAATCGAGGTGCGCGCTTGAGCCATATCCGCAGGTTTGGCGTAGCGGAGTTCCGCTACGGTACCACCAGTGAAATCGATACCGTAATGCAGGCCTTTGTAGAAAAGCGCGCCGACGGCGATCAAAAAAGTGATGAGCGAAATTGCGTTGAAGATCAACGCATATTTCATGAACGGCAAATCGCGCTTGAAGCGGAAAAATTCCATGATTAACTCCGGTGCTTCGTTAGCTTATTTGGATTCAATGACGGCTGGCGCGTCGTTGACGGTCGGGGTCGCCACACTGCCGGCGGTAGCAACGCTGCTGGTGTTGCCGCCACGCCAGATGGTGCCGATCGAAATCGCTTCAAGTTTTTTCTTCCCGCCGTAAACGAGATTAACGATTCCGCGTGAGAAAAACACCGCCGAGAACATCGAGGTGAGAATCCCCAGGCAATGCACGACCGCGAAGCCTTTGATCGGTCCGGAGCCGAAGGTGAACAGCGCGATGCCGGCGATCAGCGTGGTGATGTTGGAGTCGAGAATGGTCGCCCACGCCAGCTCGAAGCCCGTTGCGATGGCGTCTTGAGGTTTGGCACCATTGCGCAGCTCTTCGCGAATCCGCTCGTTAATCAGCACGTTGGCGTCAATCGCCATACCCAGCGTCAGCGCGATAGCGGCGATACCCGGCAGCGACAGTGTCGCCTGCAACATCGACAACAGCGCGATGAGCAGCAGCAGATTCACAGTCAGCGCAAGCGTCGAGATCAGGCCCATGATCGCGTAGTACACACAGATGAACGCGGCCAGCGCAACGAAGCCCCACAGGACGGAGTTAAAGCCGCGCTCAATATTCTCGGCACCCAGACTCGGGCCGACAGTGCGTTCTTCGATGATTTCCATCGGTGCTGCGATTGAGCCCGAACGAATCAGGAGTGCGATGTCGCTCGTCTCACGCGTAGACATGCGGCCGCTAATCTGAAAATTGCTGCCCAATTCGCTTTGAATCGTCGGCGCGGTAATGACCTCAGCCTTGCCTTTTTCGATCAGGATGATGGCCATGCGATTGCCAACGTTCTGACCGGTCACTTCGCGCAGAATGCGCGCGCCTTGACCATCAGTGCTGATGCGCACAATCGGCTGATTATTCTGTCCGTCGAACGCGGGCTCTGCGCCGTTGATGCGCTCACCGGTGAGGATGTATTGCTTCTTGACCAGAATCTGACCGCCGTCGCGATCATTCATAAGCTCGGTGCCGAACGGAACGTTGCCGTTAAGCGCTGCTTGCAGCGAGCCGCTGTTCTTGCTCGCATCGGCTTCGACCATGCGCAGTTCCAGCGTTCCGGTGCGACCGATCACGTCTTTCAAGCGCGCCGGATCGGATGCGCCGGGCACCTGAATCACGATGCGGTCAGCGCCCTGACGTTGAATGATCGGCTCGGTGAGGCCCAGCGCGTTGATGCGGTTGCCGAGCACCTTCTGGTTCTGCTCGATGGCGGCATCGGCGAGCTTTTTCTTCGCCTCTTCTTTGAGCGTGATGATGAGACGCAAATCCTGCGCCGCGCCGTCTTCTTTGATCAACAAATCGGCGTTGCTTTCGGAGATCGCTTTCGAGCCCTTTTCGCGCTCTACTGGGTCGCTGAATTTGATCGCGATGGTGTCGCCTGCCTTGTCGACGCCGTTGTACTGGACTTTCTTCTCGCGCAAAAGACCACGAATGTCAGACGCGTTGCGATCTGCCGCGCGATCAAGCGCGCCCTTCATGTCCACCTGCATCAGGAAGTGCACGCCGCCGCGCAAATCGAGCCCCAGCGACATCGGCTTCGCGTTGATCGACTGCATCCAGTGCGGTGTCGTCGATTCGTTGGTGAGCGCAATGATGTAGTTGCCGGACCCGTCGGCTGAACCGGCGTTCAGGTCTTTCAGCAGCAGCTCTTTCGCCTTTGACTGTGCTTCGCTGTCACCTCGAGCGAAGCGCACATGTACGCCGTTCGTCGGGTCAAGCGCGGTGGAGGTCGGCGTCAGGCCAGCGCCCTTGAGCGTCTTCTCAACGCGTTCGAGCAGCGACGCATCGAGGCGAACCGACGGCTTGTTGGTCGACACCTGAACCGCAGGCACCTGCGGGAAGAAGTTGGGAACGGTGTAGAAAAGACCGATCACAATCGCCACGATCATGATCAGGTATTTCCAGAGGGGGTAGCGGTTCATAGGCGTAAGCCCTATGCGAAAGATTGGAGTGAGGTTGGGATGAAAATAATCATCGCAACTCGAACAGTAGGTTCAGCGAAATCGGCAGGCTTGTCACTCACCTGTCATCGTGACTGAAGCGAGGGATCATGTTGCATGCAACCCCGTCTGAATCGGTCAAAAATCGTTGCATGTGAGGCCGATCCTTCGCCTGGAGCTCAGGATGACAAAGGGTCTTTTTTGCTGAGACTTGAATCTGGCTAAATTTGTTTCAGCGAGCCCTTGGGCAACAGCGCTGTAATCGAATTCCGTTGAAACGCAATCTCAGTCGAGCTGCCGACTAGCAACGTGACGTAGTTGTCGTCCAGCTTGACGACCTTGCCAACGACGCCACCAGCGGTAACGCATTCGTCGCCTTTTTGCAGTGCCTCCATCATCGCTTTTTGCTCTTTACCGCGCTTTTGCTGCGGACGAATCAACAGGAAGTAGAAAACAACAAAGATGCCGACCATCGGGAGCAGTGACAGGAACTCATTCCCGCCCGCGCTGCCGCCAAAGAAGGATTGCGCGTGTGCAGTACCAAACATGGGAGAAACCCTCGACAAATCAAAAAGTTAACCGTGAATTATAACGTGCTAAGCGGCGCGGCGCGGCTGGCGTGAATGCAGCAGCTTTTCGATCAAGCACTGGCAGATATTGGGCCACATAAATGCTCAGTACGATCTCGACTAACAGTAAATACCAGTGGTAGCCCTCGCGTGGC
>JBBRVM010000301.1:0-5277 GCA_038246865.1 Burkholderiales bacterium | reverse complement strand
ATTCGAGCCGTAAGCACCTTGCTGGGCAACTACTGTCGATGTTCCGGAGGCGATTCCAGTGGGCGTGTCCTCGTCAACGAAAACGACCCAACCGTCGCGCAAATCGGTCGACGGCGCAATCGGCGACAACGACACGGTGCTCCCGCGCTTCATCGCCTCGGACTTTGCCAGCGCCAGAGAGGAAACCAGATCGCCGCGAAAAGCGCCAAGGCGGCTAGAGTCCAAAAAGCTCGTCAAGTTCGGCGCAGCAATGGTAGCCAGAATGGCAACGATGGCGACCGTGACCATGAGTTCGATCATAGTGAAGCCGAGATGAGATGATTTCATGTTCGTATTCTTTATTAGCGTGGCTTTGAACGGGACACGGGCTGACAAGCGGTCGCCGAACACCGAACGACCGGTTGCGAGCTTCCACTAGTCGATAAGGGCGGTGGGGAGCCGGAACTCTACGCTTTCGCTTGCTCCGCCTTGCACGAGGACTCCGGGGTACCCCGTATTGGCTAGTTTGTTCAGGACATCCTTAACCAGATGCTCCGGCGTTGACGCTCCAGCGGTAACAGCGACGCGCGTATCGGTCTTAAACCACGCCGGATCGAGCCCATTCGCATCGTCAACGAGATACGCTTGCGCGCCCAATCGTTGTGCCACCTCGCGCAAGCGATTGGCGTTTGAACTGGCGGCAGACCCTACCACGATGAAGACATCCACGTCGGGCGCAATGTCCTTTACCGCACTTTGCCGATTGGTGGTGGCGTAGCAGATATCGTCTTTGCGCGGCGGACGGATAGCTGGGAAAGCTTTTTGTAGCGATTCGACAACTCGTGCCGTGTCGTCGACCGAGAGCGTGGTTTGCGTAACGAAGGCTAGTTTTTCCGGGTCTTTGATCTTCCCGCTGGCGGCTAGTTGGGCTACGTCGGCTTCGTCTTCGACCAGATAAATGCCCTCATTCGCCTGGCCCATGGTGCCTTCGACTTCGGGGTGGCCTTCGTGGCCGATCATGATGATTTCGGTGCCGTCTTTGCGCAGCTTGGCGACTTCGACGTGGACCTTGGTGACGAGCGGGCAGGTGGCGTCGAAGATGCGGAATTTGCGCTCAGCAGCCTCGGCTTGCAGGGCTTTTGATACGCCGTGGGCGGAGTAGATGACCACTGCGCCGCCGGGCAGTTCCGGGACATCTTTCAGCTCTTCAACGAAGATCGCGCCGCGTGATTTGAGGTCGTCGACGACGTGTTTGTTGTGGACGACTTCGTGGCGCACATAGATCGGCGCGCCAAACTTTTCCAGCGCGCGGTCAACGATGGCGATGGCACGGTCAACGCCGGCGCAGAAGCCGCGCGGGTTGGCGAGGATGACCGATTTGGGCTGAAAGGTGATCGGGGTCGATTGCATCATTTATGCCTAATTTTGTGCTAGCTGTTTGCCGCCGACAAACGCCGACCAAAGCATCAGTGCGGCACCGATGCAAATGGCTGAGTCGGCGACGTTAAAGGCTGGGTAGTACCAGTTCCACGGAGCCCAGTAGATGAGCACGAAATCGATAACTTTACCAAGCCAGATGCGGTCGATCACGTTGCCGAGCGCGCCGCCGACAATGAGTGCGAGCGCGAGCTGCACGCGCGGGTCAGTCTCGCGTTTCAACCAGCGCCAGCACCATGCGCTCACGCCGAGCGCGAGCGCGATGAAGAACCAGCGCTGCCAGCCTCCGGCGTTAGCGAGGAAGCTGAACGCTGCGCCCGTGTTGTAAGTGAGTATCCAGTCGAAAAACGGCAGGACGTTGACGCGCTCGCCGGGGGCGAATTGGTTGTGGAAGTACACTTTGGTGATCTGATCGAGCACGATCACCACGAGGATGACGCTGCTCCAGCGCCGAGCCAGGATAGCGCTCATAGGAAAGTAGCCCGGATGCTGGCATCCGGGTTCCACAATGACGCGAGGTCAGGTTCTTTGAGCCCTTCGCGCTGGAGTGCACGCGAACCTGGACGACGAGCATCCGGGTTACGGCTTTTCTCTGAAATTACGGCCGCATTGGGGCTGGATGCATGAAACGGCATAAGTCGATAACTCACTGAATTACCATCTAGCCCTAAAGCAGCCGTTCTTTCAGCAAAAAGTTGTATCGCTTGAATCACTATGCAAACGCCCTTGCTTCACCTGCGCCGTAGACGTTGCTGATGCAACGTGCGCAGAAGCCGGGATGCCTTGCATCGGTGCCGACATCGCTGCGGTAATGCCAGCAGCGGTCGCACTTCGGTGCGGCGCTTGGCGTCACCTCGACTCTCAATTCTTCACCCTCCTTCACTGCCGCCTGCGAGGTGATGAAGACAAACTTGAGATCGTCGCCAAGCCGCGAAAGCTCGGCGCCAGTCGCTGCTGGTGCGGTGATCACGATTTCTGCTTGCAAGCTGGAGCCGACGCCACCGGCGGTGCGTACGTCTTCGATTGCCTTGGTTACCGTAGCGCGAACTTCACGCAGCAGCGCCCACCGCGCGACCAACACGGCTTCATCTGCGGGTGCTGACAAAGGCTCCTGCCACGTCTCGAAGAACACGCTCGCTTCAGTCACATCCTTGCCCGGATTCAGCGTTGACCAGATCTCTTCTGCCGTGAACGACAGCACCGGAGCCATCAGCCGCACGAGCTGCTGCGTGACGTGATGCAGCGCGCTCTGCGCCGAGCGGCGAGCCTTGCTGTTTGCGCCGCAGGTATACAGGCGATCCTTCAGCACATCGAGATAAAACCCGCCCAGGTCTTCCGAACAGAAGCCCTGAATCAACTGCATCACATTGTGAAATTCGTAGCGACCGTAGGCATCGACAGCATTCTTCGCCATTTCGCGCGTCATCGCGATGGCGTAGCGATCAATCTCGCTCATTTGCTCAAGCGGTACCAAGTCCTTCGACGCGTCGAAATCTGCGGTATTCGCCAGCGAAAAGCGCAGCGTGTTGCGGATGCGGCGATACGTTTCCGTGACGCGCTTGAGGATTTCGTCGGACAGCGCGAGCTCGCCCGAATAATCCGTCGCGGCCACCCACAAGCGCAGAATGTCCGCGCCCAGCGAGTCACACACCTTTTGCGGCGCGACGACGTTGCCAAGCGATTTGCTCATCTTGCGGCCGTTTTGGTCAACCACGAAACCGTGCGTCAGTAACTGGTCATATGGCGCGCGGAGATTGATCATGCAGCTCGTCAACAACGACGAGTGGAACCAGCCGCGATGCTGATCCGAGCCCTCCAGATACATGTCGGCCGGGAATTTGAGCTGCGCTGCATGCGAGCCGCGCAGCACGGTTTCGTGGGTGGTGCCGGAGTCGAACCATACGTCGAGCGTGTCCGGGTTTTTGACGTAATCCTTGGCCTCTTCGCCGAGGAAATCTTCGACGGAGAGCGTTTGCCACGCCTCGATACCGCCCTGCTCTACGCGTTTGGCAACGGCCTCCAGCAGCTCGCCGGTACGAGGATGCAGCGCGCCCGTTTCCCGGTGCACGAAGAACGCCATCGGCACGCCCCATTGCCGCTGCCGCGACAGCGTCCAGTCAGGGCGATTGGCGATCATCGCGTGCAGGCGGGCCTTGCCCCATGCCGGGAAAAATTGCGTCTCGTTGATCGCGTTTAGCGCCAGCGTTCGCAACGAGGGTGTGCCTGTCACACCGCCGGTGTCGTTGGTCATTGGAAACATTTTCGCGGGGTCTCTGTCCATGCGAGCGAACCACTGGTTCGTCGCGCGATAGATGATGGGTGTGCGGTGCCGCCAGCAATGCATGTAGCTGTGCGTGAATTTCTCGGCCTTAAACAGCGAGCCCCCACCGTTGAACTGGCGCATGTGCTCAACGATCTTGGGATTGGCGTCCCAGATCATCAGACCACCAAATTCCGGAAGCGATTCGGCGTACTTTCCGTCGCCCATCACCGGCGTCAACACGTCCGTGTCCTTCAGGCCATTTTCACGGCATGACAAAAAGTCTTCGATGCCGTAGGCCGGGGACGAGTGCACGATGCCAGTGCCGGTGTCGAGCGTGACGTACGTGCCAAGATACACCGGACTCAAGCGGTCATAGAAAGGATGCTTAAAGTTCACATGATCCAGCGCTTGGCCGGTGCATGTCGCGATCACCTTCCCCTGCATGCCCCATGAAGCGAGACACGTTTCAACGCGCTCTTTCGCGAGGATTAGCAGCGGCCGCGCCGCATCCGTCGTCTCGACCAACGCGTATTCAAATTCCGGATGCAGGTTAAGCGCCTGATTGGCGGGCAGCGTCCACGGCGTGGTCGTCCAGATAACGAGGTAGCCATGTTCGTGTGGCAGCTTCGGCAAACCGAACGCCGTTGCCAATTTGTCGACTTCGGCAAACGCGAACCCAACGTCCACCGCGACGTCAACCTTGT
This sequence comes from Burkholderiales bacterium, assembly GCA_038246865.1. Taxonomy (GTDB): domain Bacteria; phylum Pseudomonadota; class Gammaproteobacteria; order Burkholderiales; family Casimicrobiaceae; genus Casimicrobium. Next base: position 894 of record JBBRVM010000301.1, on the reverse strand, counting down.
CCTGATACTCAACCTCAGCCTCAGCCAGCGCCGAGCCACAGTCGAAGCACCAGTTCACTGGCTTCAGGCCGCGAAACACATACCCCGCATCGTAGATTTTGCGCAACGCACGGATTTCGTCAGCTTCGTTTCGCGGGTTCATCGTCGTGTACGGGTTCTCCCATTCGCCGAGCACGCCGAGGCGCATGAAGTCCTGCTTCTGCTTTTCGATCTGCTCGGTGGCGTAAGCACGGCTCTTGGCCTGAACTTCCTGCGGTGGTAGTCCTTTGCCAAACTTCTTCTCGATCTGGATTTCGATCGGCATGCCGTGGCAATCCCAGCCGGGCACATAGGGTGCGTCGTAACCCGCCATCAGCTTCGACTTGACGACGATGTCTTTCAGGATTTTGTTGACCGCGTGGCCGATGTGGATGTCGCCGTTGGCATACGGTGGGCCATCATGCAGCACCCATTTCGGGCGGCCCGCAGCCTTGGCGCGGATGGCGTGATAGAGCTTCTTCTCGGTCCATTCAGCAACCCATTTCGGTTCGCGTTTGGCAAGATCGCCGCGCATCGGGAACGGCGTGTCCGGCAGGTTTAGCGTGGCTTTGGTGGACTGGTTGTCCGGCTTGGTGGGCTTGTTTTCCATTTTTTTAGTTTCTGGCGGCAATCAGGATTCAAATCGTCGTCCCCGACACAGTAAGAGCAGGGAGCCAGCGTCTTCGGTTGCAACAAAGATTCACTGTGCGACGGCGGGCGCGGGCATGCGATTCGTTAAGAAAGCGTGCGCGCGCAGAAAGATCAGCCGCTAATTCGATAGTGCCGCGTTTGCCGGGCAAGCGTCTTGGTGACGCAGAGGGTGAGGAGCAAAGTAACCATCACCGTATTGTCTCGCACTTTGCTCTGAATTGCGTT
>JBBRVM010000300.1:0-5285 GCA_038246865.1 Burkholderiales bacterium | reverse complement strand
GTGTGCACCACGTGGCTGCCGAAGCGCGTGCAAACCTTTTCTAACGCGATCACAACGTCCGCGCTCGACGTCATCTTACAGACCCAACAGGTTAAACGCGACGGAGAACAAGGCATCGGCCACGATCACGATGAAGATCGACTGCACGACGCTGCGCGTAGTTTGACGACCCACGCTATCGGCACCGCCATGCGCTCGAAAGCCCTGAAAGCAACCGATCAACGCGATGACGATGGCAAAGACAAACGACTTGCCGATCCCGATCAGTAGCGTGTCGCCCTGCATCTCGCGACCAAAGCGATCAATGAACTCAGGGAACCCGATATCGAGTTGCGAGCGCGCCATCATCATGCCGCCGAAAACGCCAGTGATGTCCGCGAACAGCGTGAGTAGCGGCAGCGCCACCGCAAGCGCAAAAATTTTGGGCAGTACCAACATCTCAATCGGATCGATACCGAGCGTTCGCATCGCGTCTACCTCTTGCGTCACCACCATCGTGCCAATCTGCGCTGCGTACGCCGAGCCCGACCTTCCGGCGATGATAATGGCTGAAATCAGCGGTGCAAATTCACGCAGCATGCCGTATCCGACGAGGTCGACGACGAAGATATTAGCGCCGTAGTTTTTGAGCTGATCTGCACCCTGATAGGCAACGACGATGCCAATCAGAAACGAAGTCAACCCAATGATAGGCAGTGCATCGAAGCCGTCAATCTGGAGATTGCGCATAAATGCACGCCATCGAACGAGGCGCGGATGCAATTGCACTCGGATCAGGGCAATGGCTACCTCACCGATGAAGTGCACGAGCGCGATTGCCTCTTTTGCAGACGCCGTCGCTCCGCGACCTGCACGCTCCAGCATTGCGGGCCTTGTTTCGCTCGGCAATGGATCGTCGGCCTGCTTGCTGACCAAATCCATCAACGTCTGCATGTGGGGTGGCCAGCCGATCAGTGTGGGTACTGCGGCGTGCCCTCGCAACCAGCGTTGCAACACCCAGGCACCGGCGCTGTCAATCGCGGAGAGCTTCGATCCGTCGACCTCGACGAGTCCGCGCTCGCACGCTTGCGCGTCGAGCGCTTCTGGCATGCGCCCCAACCCGCGAACAGTCCAACTCCCGGAGAGCGCCCATCGCATCGCCGCCGGATGAGTGATCACGGCTGGCAGCTGTTGTGCAGAGGTGGGATCGGTCACGGGTTGTAGGTCAAGTAGTGCGAGCAAGTTGAGGAAGAAACTTGCACCCTTCGCACGAGCATAGTTACGAAACAGGTTTTGGTCTGTATGCCACCGCACATACATCAGCGAATGAGTGGAGCATCATTATTTGCTGATGCAAAGCACCGACGATCAAGGAGCCTCTCGTGACCACTCAAGACGAAATCAACGCCATCAAAGCGCAAATAGCAAAATCAGAATCTGACGCCCGTACGTGGCGCATCTCGGGCTATGTCGAGAGCAGCATTGAGGCCTATGACGATGCAGAGGCTGCGCAATTGCGACTCGAAGCAAAGCTCGCGCAATCGAAGCCGTCAATAGAAAAAGACAGGCTGCCCGTTTTCAGAAGTCTGAATGCGCTTACCAGCGCGACGGTCACTGCTACCGATGGCAGCATTGGAGACGTGACTTCCGCGCTTTTCGACGATAAATCATGGACTATTCGCTATCTGGTGCTCGATGCCGGAATGTGGCTATCGAGCGGCAAGGTGCTGATCTCCCCCTACGCCGTCATTACCCCGTTCAGTAGCGACAACAACATCGACGTTACGCTGACGCGGCAGCAGGTTGAGTCCAGCCCCAGTATCGACACGCACCGGCCCGTAACCCGGCAGCATGAACGCGAACACCTTCGTCACTTTGCGTATCCAGAATACTGGGAGGGCGACGGAACGTGGGGGGCGACGCAGTATCCGGTGGTGCGAACCTACGTGCCTTCTCCCACAGAAATCGAAGTCGAAAATGCGATGCGCGAACAGGAATTTCGGGCCGATGATGTTCACCTGCAAAGCAGCGAAAAGGTCACAGGCTACGACATTCAAGCTACGGATGACAGCATCGGTCACGTCAAAGATTTCATCTTCGACGAGGCGTCCTGGGTGATCCGGTACCTCGTCGTAGACACCAGAAACTGGTGGCCCGGCGGAAAGAGCGTGCTCGTTGCCACGCACTGGATCGAAAGCATCGATTGGGCCAAGAGCATCGTACGCGTCAAGCTAGCGCGCGAGCAAATCAGGAGTAGCCCGGAATACGTCGATGCCACGATGATTGATCGCAACTATGAAGAGCGACTGCACGATACTCACGAACGGCAAGGGTACTGGGATTGAGTGGCAGCCAACTCATCGTCGACTCAGGTCATCGACGCCGCACTGATCGGTAATCTGCTGGTCGCGTTTACCAAGGCGAAGCGGCTGCATGGACGGGCAGTTCGTCAATGCTCTCCGAAGCGGTTCGTTGGTTCGTCGACACCGGCAATCAAATGAAAAGTGCGTAGTCGCTTTGGGACGTTGCCGACTGGGACGTTGTTGCCGAACAAACGGTGGAGCGCGTTCGCTGACTAGTGCGTTAAACGTTACCGCATCGCGTTCATCACGCTTCACGAGGATTGCCGTCGCTCCTACTTCGGCTTTGGCATCGGTATCGGCGGGGCTGGGACGTAGATGTAGCGTGTTTCATTTCCGAACGGAAACCAGCGGCCACCCCACGGGCCCCAGTAGAACTGATTGTTTCGCCATTGATCATCGCGCACTGCCTGCAACTCTCGTTTTTGCAGTTCGTCAAGCACAGCTGCGGGCAAGCCCCGCTCCTTGAGCAATGCGTATTCGGAGCCACTGAGCGCGAATCGCTCGCGACTACCGCGAAGCGATGCCAGCAATGACTCCACGCTTTCCCCCTGCTTTGCTCGCTCGACCAACGCGTCAATCGTGAGCGGCGGCGCTCTGTCGCCCACGGTCGCGCACCCGCTCAACGCAAAGGCAGTTGCCATTAACGGAGCGACCAGCAGGGTGTAGATACGCATGTTCTTCCTCCGTAGTTGAATCGTTGTTGACACGACATTATCAGGGTATTGTGCGCTTCATCACGGCGCACGCTCGGCGGAGCTACTTCACAAGTAGAACCGGTACGGCTGAAGTCGCAAGCACGCGCTGCGCGACCGAACCGATCAGGACGTCCAGAATGGCACCCCGTCCTTTTGCGCCGAGCACGATCAGATCGTACTTGCCCTTGTTCGCACAAGCGACGATTTCCTGCGCAACGTGCCCGATGCGCTGCTGCGTGTCGTGCTTGATACCGGCAGCCTCCAGCACCTTTCTCGCCGGTTTGAGTTCCTTCTCGCTGAATTCCCGCAGGTATTCGGCGACTGCGTCGCCTCCCAGCAGGGATCTCGCATGATGCAATCCAGCATCATCATGGACGCTGACCAGCGTGATGGAATTCGACGCCGAGGAGAACTGGCGAACCAGTTTAACCGCGTATTTGACCGCATGCAGAGCATGCTTTGAGCCATCGGTGCCGACCAGAATTTTCATAATAATTTCTCCGTTGTTTGGTAAGTTAAAACGCGAACTGACCCGCGCTTACCCAATTGGCGATGGGCGATGTTCGAAACATAGTGTTGCAATGAGTGAAGTAGCGATGAAACAACATTGCAGCTAGCTCAGACCCGATCCCGGCTGCATCGGCACCTGCCTCAAATGTCAACGAACGCAGTTTTCCAGTCTGTGCGATGGCGTACACGACGCAAGCCGTTGGGAGCATCCAGCTGCAGATCCTCTCAGCAGGCAAGCAACACTGAGATTCTCGCCCGCCTGTGAATCACACTACCTTGATAAAGATCAAACTTGGTGCCCTCTTTGCGATAGCAGAGATTGGCAAAGATTATTTGTTGCGGGTTCGCTAGCGAACAGACTGTCGCGACTTTAAAAGGCATTCTGGCCCCCGCAAAGACGTGCCGTGCGTCAGTCAAACACCAAAGGATTCAAACATGAAACTCAATCGAAAAGGCTCAATAGGCTGGACGGCGCTTGCCTCGCTTCTGCTTGTTTCAGCGGCTGGACTGTCTGTAAACGCAGCGATGCCCGATATGCTGAAACTCACGGGCGAACAGAAAGTGCCGCCAGTCAAAACGCTGGCCTCAGGGTCGGGCATGCTCGCCTTCTCCGCCGACGGGTCCATCAGCGGGAACATCACCGTCGAAGGTCTCGCCGCCACGATGGCTCATGTGCATATGGGCGCATTAGGCGCGAACGGTCCGGACATCATTACGTTGATCAAAACGACGGATACGGTGTGGTCCGTTCCGCAAGATGCCATGCTAAGCGCTGAACAACTCGCAGGCTATCGTGCGGATCGTTTGTATGTGAACGTGCACACCGAGGCGAACAAGGGCGGCGAAATTCGTGCCCAGCTGACGCCATAGTCGTTGGCAGTTCGTCCTCACGATATGCGCATCGAGCACGATTCCTTCGGTGATATCGAGGTGCCAGAGGATGCGCTTTGGGGTGCCCAGACGCAGCGATCACTACTGCACTTTCGTATTTCTGACGAGCGCATGCCAAACGCATTGCTTCTGGCGCTGGCGCGCGTCAAGCGCTCCTGCGCGCTGGTAAACGGTGAACTAGGCTTGCTCGATACCGCGCGAGTCGCGGCCCTCGTGCAGGCTGCTGACGAAGTAATGAGCGGCGTGCACGACGGTGAGTTTCCGTTATCGGTGTGGCAGACCGGCTCTGGCACTCAGACGAACATGAACATGAACGAGGTGCTGGCTAATCGCGCTTCGGAGTTGATGGGTGGCGTACGCGGTATTGAGCGCTCGGTGCACCCGAACGACCATGTCAATCTGGGCCAATCCTCGAACGATATTTTTCCGACTGCGATGCATGTGGCAGCCTCTGAGGCGCTCGTGTCTCACTTGCTGCCAGCCCTTGGAAATTTGCAGGCGACGCTGCTCCGAAAATCGCGTGAGTTTTCCGACATCGTGAAGATCGGACGCACGCATCTACAGGATGCGACCCCGCTGACGCTGGGCCAGGAGATTTCCGGTTGGGTGGCGCATCTCGACCACGCTGACCGCGGGATCACACACACACTGGATTCGCTCACAGAACTTGCCGTTGGTGGCACCGCAGTCGGGACGGGGATGAACACGCACCCCGAGTTTGGCGCACGCGTTGCCGTCCAGCTGGCAACCGAGACCGGATTACCCTTTCGCTGCGCGGCCAATCGCTTCGCGGCACTCGCCGGTCACTACGCGCTCGTCAGCGCGCACGGTGCACTGAAAACACTGG
>JBBRVM010000299.1:0-5297 GCA_038246865.1 Burkholderiales bacterium | reverse complement strand
TGAAATGCGCGGGTGAAATGCGCGGGTGAAATGCGCGGGTGAAGTGCGCAGGTGAAATGCGCAGGTGAAATGCGCGGGTGAAATGCGCGGGTGAAATGCGCGGGTGAAATGCGCAGGTGAAGTGCGTATGCAGCGCACAGGTGAAGTGCGCATGTGCGCAACGAACTGGCTGGGTGCTGGCTGGCGCAGGAGCCAGTCACAGTCAATTTGCCACGCCCCGCACCACCCGCGAAGTGGTCGCTTCTAAAACTGCTTTCTCTGCACCACGCCCACGGCGGTGAATGACAGCATCGCCGAGAAAAGTATGCAGACCAGCCCGGCCACACCTATCGTTGTCCAGATGTCGGTCAATTGACGCGAGGTGAGGGGCGAGACGGCTTCCACCACCACGCGCCACAGCCGCGACGGCGGAACTCCTCCCAGCACACTTCCCACCACCGCCATCGCTGCGTACGTCTGCCACAATTGGTCCAGCACTGTCGCCAGCAGCGCCGACACCGCATACGCTACCAGCACCACTGGCAGGACACTGGCGACATACGCGAGCGCGATGCCAGGCGAAACTACAGCGCGAAGTTCGGGAGCGGCAACGGCGTATCCAATCAATGTGGTCAGCACCACACCCATGGCGGCCAGCGCCCCCGTGGCCTGCCGCACCAGCACGAGCCGTCGTCGCGTAATGGGGAGGCTCAGGAGAAACAGCATGGAGGTGTGCACCGTCTGTCCGGGCTTCTGCGAAACCTGCGACGCCACGCCACTGCCCGCGAGCACAATGCCGTTCACGCAAAAAATCATGGGCAACACGGTGCCAAACCGTTGGCGCCAGACTGCACCGGACGCTGGATCGTCAATCAGCAGCGCACCAATAAGACCGTTGACGAGTAGCATGAGCACCACTTTCCAACGGGTCTCAATCCACGCGCGATGCCACATCTACGCGCGCGCCTCGGTGAGCAGCAGAAACAACTCGCGCAGCGGCACGGCATGCACACTGACCTGCGCGCCGCGCGCGACGAACTCCTGCGCCACCACCTCCGCTTCTCCACGCACCAGCAGCGTCATTGCCGAGCCTCGCTGCACGGTGTGCAACAAGTCTGTGGCATCGGGCAGCAGGGCGGTGACATCACTGAGCATGTCGGAATGGGCGGGTACGCCGGAGCCGCGTATTACGCTCGGCGTCTCGCTTGATGCAAGAGATGTATCATTGGCCGAAAACCGCACCTCCACGCGGCGGACACGTTGCCGCAATTCATCAAGTTCCCCGTGCAGCACCACGCGCCCTTCGCGCATGATGGCCGCGCCGTCGGCCATACGTTCCACCTCATGCAGGTGATGCGACGACAACAACACCGTCAACTCGGTTTCCGCCACCATGCCCACCAGCGTTTCCATCATCTGTTCGGCCGCCGCTGGATCGAGACCATCGGTCGGCTCGTCCAAAATCAACAGCTCGGCACGCCGACAGCAGGCGACGAGTAACGCGAGTTTCGCGCGCATGCCCTTGCTGAGCGCCGCTACCTTCTGGCGCGGAGGCAGCACAAATCGCGTCAGCAACTCCCGTTCCAGCGACGCGTCCCATCGGGGATACATGTCGCGCACCAGTCGAATCGTGGTGGCCACATCAAATCCCTGAAACAACTCCTTCGTCTCTGATACAAAACCGGTGCGCTGGCGAATGGCAACGCTGTCGCGTTCGTCTTCCATGCGTAATCCGAACACGGTGCCGGTGCCACTGTCGGGACGGTTCATTCCCAGCAGCAGCTTGAGCGTCGTGGTTTTGCCACACCCGTTCGGTCCCAGCAGCGCGAAGATCGCTCCGCGTGGAACCGTCAGCGACAATCCCTGTAGCGCCGTCGTCGAACCGTGCTGCTTGTACACGTCGGTCAGCACGATCAGCGCGCCACGTCGGTCAGTATCGTGCAATTCTCCGGGTGCCTTGCGGGCCGTGTGTTGATGAGACGTCACGTGAACAGGGCTCCGCGTCGGTCGGTGTTGAGCAATTCTCCGGGTGCCTTGCGAGCCGTGTGTTGATGAGACGTCACGTGAACAGGGCTCCGCGTCGGTCGGTGTTGAGCAATTCTCCGGGTGCCTTGCGAGCCGTTTGTTGAGACGTCACGTGAATAAGGCTCCGCGTCGGTCAGTATCGTGCAATTCCCCGGGTGCCTTGCGGGCCGCTTGTTGCGACGTCACGCGAACACCGCTTCCCGCCACTCGGTGTTCTGCAATTCACCGAAGGCGCCAAGGGATATTTGCTGAAACATCTCGACCTCAGCGCGCCGCCGGAATTTCGTTCGCCCGCACAACAGTCAGCTCACTTTCCAGCAAGCGCCGAATCTCGGCCGCTGTCACCCCGCGCGAGCGAAGTTCCTCAACCGCCGTTCGGACAATGATCTGCGCGTCGCGAATAATGTCCGTTCGAAGCAGCGATGGCGCCGAATGTGAAACGAACGCCCCCGCTCCGTGGCGAACCTCAAGGAACCCGTCATGCTCCAGTTCACGGTACGCCTTCACCACGGTGTTGGGATTGATGACCAGATCAATGGCCGCTGGCCGGACGCCGGGCAGTTGTGCGCCAGGAGCCAGCGCGCCCGAGGCGATGGCATGTTTGACCTGCTCGACCAGCTGCAGGTAGACCGGAATTCCGGAGGACGGATCGGGGCGAGAGAACACTTGCATACAGTACTAGTACTGTAGTACAGTGTCAAGGGTGAGTTGTGCCCACAATAGGCGTCACCGCCGACTCAGCACCTAAAACTCGCCGACGCCACGTGTGGCGGAGAGCTCGGACAGTCGACTCTGAGACCGACCTTGACCAAGCGGCTCTGACACCGACCTCGAACAAGCGGCTCTGACACCAACCTCGAGCAGCCAGCTCTGACCCGTCTCGACAGCGAACCTCGACAGCCAGCTCTGACGCCGATCTCGACAGCAACCCCGACAGTCAGCTCTGGCAGCCACATCCCAAACCGGTCCCAAAACATGCGGAAATTCAGCGGCGCATCTCTCGCGGCACTCGGCACCATGGCTGCCGTCCACGTTTCGCAGGCCCAACAGGTTGGACGAGCTCCCATCGCCATTGAAGTGTCCACCGCACCGACAGCGATGGTCGCGCTGGGCCGAGTGCAGTTGGTGTACGAGATGCGGCTCGTGAACTACGGCGCGGAACGTATCTCACTCAGCCAGCTGGACGTGCTCGACCCGACCGGCGCCAAGCTTGGCAGCTGGAAGGACGCCCAACTCGCCCAGCGACTGGCCTCAGTCGGCGGCAAAGCGGCGGTCGCACCTCAGGACTTACTTGAGGTGCTGAAGCTCGACCCCGGCATGGTAAAGGTCGCCTACCTGTTCGTGGCACTAAAATCAGGCGCTAAAGCGCCATCAACACTGCATCATCAGCTCATAATAGCGACAAATAATGGTGCAGATACCGTGCAGGCGAAAGCTGTGTCACCAGCAGGGCAGGAGATCACTCAAATGGCAGCGCCAGTAAGCGAAGGTACCTGGGTCGCTATTCGTGGACCGTCGAACAGCTCCGGGCATCGCCTGTCCATCGTGGTGCAGGCGGGGGAGGCCAGCATTCCGCAACGTTACGCGGTCGACTGGGCAAGGTTGGGTAGCGACGGCAAGCTGTTCAAGGGAGATTCAACGAAGCTGGCCAACTGGTACGGCTACGGACTTCCGGTAAGCGCCGGAGCTGAGGGCCGAGTGGTGTCGGTGCAAGACGGGGTTGGAGAACTGGCGCCGTTCGCGCTGTCAGTGCCGGCCATCATCGAGGCCAAGGACGCGGTCGGGAACTACGTGATCGTCGATGTGGGAGGCGGGGCGTATGCCACCTACGCGCACCTCAAACCGGGATCGGTGCGGGTAAAGGCCGGCGATCGCGTAACGGCCGGGCAGGTACTCGGCGAAATCGGCAATTCAGGCAACAGCCTCGCGCCGCATCTTCACTTCCATATCAGCGACGCTCCCGGAATTCTCGCGGGGGAAGGCCTGCCGTTTCTCCTCAACTCCTTCGAGCTGCTGGGACGGGTGAACTCGAGTGGGTCGTTGTTGGCGGGCCTTCCGTGGACGCCAACCGCTGCGCAGCCGTCGCGCGCCGTTGTGCAGGAGACGCCGCTGGAGAACATGGTGGTACGATTCAGGCGCTGACGCCAAGCGCTGACCCCAATCGCGTCGGCTGTGACAACCTTGTCCACTGGGCGGGTACTAAAAGCAAAGCCAAAAATCTCCAGGCTCAAAACCCCCAGGCTCTGACCCCAGTACCAACCCCCCCCCAAGGCCCTGACCCCAGGAAATGAACAAAAAGTTAGGCACCTTCGCTGCCATCGCCATCGCCGCTGTCACCGCCTGCGCGGGTTCACCCGCCAACGATCCCACCGGCACACCCAACCGGAATGTGGCGACACTGCCCACCACCATCACCCTGGCACCGGGGGGCTCGGTTGAAGTCGAGCGCGCCAACCTAGTCATTCGGTTCGACTCCGTCACCGCCGATTCGCGCTGCCCGTTGGACGTGCAGTGTGTTCACGCCGGATGGGCCACTGCCGCCTTCACGGTCAGTCAGCTTTCCGGCATCGAAACCGCGCAACTGCTCTCTTTGTCAACCACACCTGGCCAGGACACGGCGACGTCGTACGGCAAACCACTCAGGCTGGTGACCGTCACGCCCGCGACAATTTCGACAGCGCCGATTGCGAAGGCGGCGTATCGAATCGAGTTGCTGGTGGGAGCGGCGAAGTAAGCGCAGTGGACGTGAAGGCGGACACTACGCGACACTACGCGACACTACGCGACACCAATCGACACTGCTCAAATGGCGGCGGGCTGCCGACGCCACATTCGGCCGGCAGCTACTCCGCGAAACCCAGCAGCGCCATCACACGCTCACGGCACCCGCGACTGAGCGCGAGACTGGTACCGTCAGCCAGCACCACGGCGTATTCGCCACCGCCCACCGGTTTGATTTCACGCACGCGCGCCAGATTAACAATCATTGATCGATGAATGCGCGCAAAACGCGCATTGCCCGCGCGGGTTGCGGACAGCCGCTCGTCCATGTTGCGCATGGTTTCGCGAATAAGATGTTTTCGGCCCTTGGTGTGCAACCGGACGTAGTTATCGGCCGCTTCGCACCAGTCCAATTCGGAAAGCGGCACGAGAATGACACGTTCACCATCACGCACGACCAACGTGTTGTCCGGAACGGACCGTGGCGCGTTGGCAGCCGTACTGTTTGAGTGCGCAGGTGAGCCAGTACCGGCGGGTTCAACCGACAGTGCGGTCGCGGTCGTCAACCTTGC
>JBBRVM010000298.1:0-5297 GCA_038246865.1 Burkholderiales bacterium | reverse complement strand
TCGTGGGTTCGAACCCCATCGGTCGCCCCAAATTCCTTATCGGCCAATGCCCCGCCTGATCTGGTGGGGCATTTTTATTTGCGCTTTTGGCAGACTGGATTTGTGGCTTTCGAACCTGCAGCGCGTTTTAGCGCGATACTGACGCGGAAGCGGTCACTTAGCAGATACAGCTTTTTCTTGAAACCCCGTACTGTGAGGCGCTAGATTCTCAAATGACGCATAGTCGAGTATTATCATTACTATGCTCAAGCCCTTGATCAGCCTTGCTTTAACGAAAAAGCCATAGGCACGTGATGGGTACTCTGATCCGATCAAATTCATGTGCATTAACGTTGGTGAAAATACTACGGATGTTTCTTAAAGCCGTAGGCGATAATCCCCTCATTGTTCTGTAGGCGGAGCCCTTGATGCCCCAACTCGTGAAGTTCATTCTGACTGGCGTATTTTTCTCGATGCTGCTGCCATCCTTGCCGGCAAATGCGCAGGGCGCGGTATCGGCCCTTGATTTGAACAGCCGTTGCCTGATCACGTCCATTCCAAATGCCGAAAAACTCAGCGTTTCCTGGACCGGCGCGTGTATCGCAGGCCTCGCGTCCGGCGTCGGTGACGTCATCGCGTTTAGCGACGGCAAGCTGCGCTACATCCTGCGCGGTCAATTTAGGGGCGGGCGACTTGAGCAGCAGGAGCAGGTTCGCGATTGTGCGGGCGGGGCCTGCCTTAATGACGTCTCCCCCAATTTGATCCGGCAACATGAACAGGCCACGCTGGCGGCATCGGTCAGCACCCCCGTCGCCGTCGCGCCTTCCTTTGCCGCTTCGGCTACGCAAGCAGAAATTCGCGCTCCCGATGCGGTTTACCGTGGCCGCTTTGCTATTGATCCCGCCACCGGCATTATTAGTGGCGAAGGGCGGGTGCAATTTCTCGACGGTCGCTCCTATGAGGGAACGATAAAAAATGGGCGGAAAGTTGGCAAAGGCTCGCATGCATGGGCCGACGGCCAACGCTACGAAGGCGATTGGGTAGACGACCAGCAACAGGGCAAGGGTAAGTTAACGTTTAGCAATGGCGACAGCTACGAAGGCGATTTTGTCAAAGGCGAGCGCACAGGCGATGGCAGGTTCCGGCAAAAATCAGGCGACAGTTACACGGGCCAATGGGTGCGCGGCGTTCGCGAAGGCAACGGTGCCGCCGAATGGGCCAACGGCCAGCGCTACGAAGGCGCCTGGCGCGCTGACCGACGCGAAGGTCAGGGTTTGATGAAGTTCCCTGACGGCGGCACTTATGACGGCGAATGGAAGAGCGATCAGCCGTTCGGTCAGGGCGATATTGTGTTTGCCTCGGGCGATGCCTATACCGGTCAGGTGCGCAACGGTGTTCCGAACGGGCAGGGTATTTTCCGCTGGGGCTCCGGTGACCGATTCGATGGCGAATTTGATAACGGAAAGCCTACGACCAAAGGTGAAATGACGTTTCTGCTGGACTCGGCCACGAAGGCGGTTTCCGCATCCGATCCAGCGCCTACGCCAGCCCCTGCGCCCCCGCCTGTTGCGGCGACTGCTCCTACGACTGCGACCAACGCCACCGCCGTCGCTGAACCGCCATCAAGGGCGAGCTTATGCACTTCGGCGTTCAATAACGCAGGTGCCAACGCAGTTAGCCTTAAACGGTTTATCGACTCTTTCCCTGATGACGAATGCCAACGGCATGCCATTGCCAAACAAAAGCTGGCAAAAATCGCCGAGGCCGCACGCGTCGCGAGCCTGGCAGCAGATGAGCGCCTGGCGATGGCGAAAACTTTAATCGGCGGAACTGTCACCTTTCAGCAGGCGTTTCCGTTTTGTGTAACAGGCAGTGGCGCGAACTGTCAGCGCGTGACCTATATTTTTTACGTCAAGGCCAAAATACGTGACATTGATCCGCAGAAGCGCATCGCACAGGTGCAGATTAGTGAAGCCACGTCGCTCGGCAACGAAAAAGGTGCGCCCGGTCCACTGTTCTCGCAAGGCCGAGTCGCTGCCACCGACGCCTTTAAAGACCGCTTCATTGGATCAACTCAGGCCAAGACGCTGGAAGAGGTTGGCCTGGCGTTCTAGTCTGATGTCTTGTTCGGCGGTGACGGACATGGCAAACGCTGTCAATGTGACTGGCAGCGTCGTGCGAATGCTGTTATCGTTCCCGTTGTCGCAATCTTAGAGGCTCAGTGTGTCGAGTACGTCCAGTCCCCTTCTCGCTACCCACGCCAACTGCCTTCCGGTCGGCACGCGAGTTTCCGATTTTGAAATCATCGGGTTGATCGGTGAAGGCGGCTTCGGCATTGTCTACCTCGCGAAAGACACCTCGCTTGATCGCGTCGTTGCCCTAAAAGAATTCATGCCGTCGTCGTTTGCGGGACGGGTAGATGGTATCCAGGTCGCTGTTCGTGCGGCCAATAATCGTGGCACGTTTGAAGCTGGGCTCAAAAGTTTCATCAACGAAGCCAAGATGCTCGCGCGGTTTGCCCACCCGGCCCTGGTCGAGGTGTTCCGTTTTTGGGAGGGCAACGGCACCGCCTACATGGCGATGCGCCTGTACCGCGGCGAGACACTTCGTCAGGTTCTGACGCGCGGTGGCGAGCCGTTTTCAGAAGAGCGCATTGCGCAGATCATGGCTCCGATTTTTGACGCGCTTGAAATGCTGCACCGGGAGCAGGTGTTCCATCGAGACATTGCGCCCGACAACATCATGCTCGCCGATGGTCGCTCTGTGTTGCTTGATTTTGGCTCTGCCCGAAAAATAATCGGTGACGGTACTCAGGCGCTCACTACTGTGCTCAAACCGGGCTACGCGCCGATCGAGCAATATAGCGATGACGGCACCATGAAGCAGGGGGCGTGGACCGACGTTTACGCGCTCGGGGGCGTGCTCTATCACTTGGCCACGGGCAAAGTGCCAATGCAGGCGGTCTCGCGCATGATGTCGGACCCGATGAAATCGGTGGCCGAAGTGACTGAAGGGCGCTTTTCCCCCAATTTCTCAGAAGCAGTGGCTAAAGCCATGCGCGTGCACGTCGACAATCGGTTCCAGACGGTCACGGAATTCCGCAAGGCGCTCGGGTGGAACGTCATGCAGGCGCAGGTCGTCACGCTACCGCCGCCACAGGTTTGGCTCGAGCCGGACGCTGCGGCACCCAAAACTGGGCCGGTTACGGGTGAGCGTCGCACTGAGGCCGTGAAGACCGGCAATCCGGCTCCGGTCGCAGGCAAAGTATCAGACCCCGTGATTCGCGGCGAACGCTCCCAGCCTCAGCGCGCCGTGGATGCGCCTTCGCGCACACCGCTCTACGCTGGGGTGGCGGTAGCTTTAGTGGCTCTGATTGGAGCGGGTATCTGGTTCAGCCGTTCCGGTAGCAGCACTACTCCTGCGCCCGTGACGACTTCGCCGACACAAACGCCACCGGTAAGCGAACCAGTCGCCAATCCGCCCGACGCCGGAGCGCCAAAAGCCGCTGCCGACCCGCTTCCAACGGCTCCTGTCGTGGTCGCCGAGGGCGTTGTTAAATTTGACATCAAACCACGAGGCCGCATTGTCGTTGATGACATTTCCAAAGGCTTTTCGCCTCCGCTAGAACAATTGAAACTGCCCGTCGGTGCGCACACGGTGGAAATCTTTAATCCGCCTGCCGCACCGGTCAAGCGCATCATCGAGGTTGTCGCAGACAACCCGGTGACTGTTTCCCATTCCTTTTAGCGGCGGTTATGATCGCTCGATGCCGCTTCTACACGAGACCTGACCATGAGTTCACCCGCTTCCACTGCTTCTAGCGCACTACCTGCAGGCTCCCGACTCGGCGAGTTTGAGATCACGGGCGTCATCGGCGAAGGTGGATTCGGTATCGTCTATAGCGCACGGGATTCAAGCCTGGATCGCATCGTTGCCATCAAGGAATATCTTCCCTCGGCGTTCGCCAGCCGTAACTCAACCGGCATGGTGCATGTGCGCTCTGAAGAGCACAGTAAGACATTTAACGCAGGCCTGTCGAGCTTCATTAACGAGGCGCGAATGCTCGCCAAGTTCTCGCATCCTGGCCTGGTGGAGGTGTTTCGCTTCTGGGAAGGCAACGGCACGGCCTACATGGCGATGCGATATTACCGTGGCGTCACACTGCGTGAAATGCTGCGTACCAATCCGCAAGTTGTAACCGAACAATGGTTGTGCGAAACGCTGGATCCGATCCTGGTCGCGCTGCAAGAGTTGCATCAAGAAAAGTGCTATCACCGAGACATCGCACCTGACAACATTTTGGTCCTACCGAATGGACGCTCCGTACTCATGGATTTCGGCGCTGCGCGGCGGATTATTGGCGGCATGACCCGTGCGCTGACCACCGTGCTCAAGCCCGGATACGCCCCGATTGAGCAGTACTCTGACGACGGTTCGATGGCGCAAGGTGCCTGGACCGACATTTACGCGGTCGGTGGTGTGCTCTACCACGCGATGACGGGCAAAGTGCCGGTTCAGGCAATTTCCCGCATGATGAACGATCCGCTGAAACACGTCGCAGCCGCCGCCCGCAGCCCGTTTTCGCCGGTTCTCACTGACGCGGTGATGAAGTGCCTGTCGGTGATGCCTGAAAATCGCTACCAAACGATTGATGAACTTCGCGCGGCGCTGGGCTGGGTGACCACGCCAGTGAGTTCGACCGTTGTCTATTCCAGAACGACGATGGCAGCGCCCGTCAACTTGGGTGCGCCCGCCGCCGTGCCTCCACCGATCATGGCTCCGGCCGCAGCACCTGGCGCGACAGCGTCGGCGGTTGCGCTTGATCCAATGGCAGGATTGTCTGCGGGCGCACCGGCAGCAGCTGACGCACTTTCCGATTTGTTGTCGGCACCGCGTGCATTGCCCGCTACCCAATCGTCCGCGCCATCAACCGCTAAACCAGCACAACAGGTGCGAACCGCCGACGCCGCGCTGAACTCGGCAGCGAACAGTCGAGGGGCCAGCGACAAACCTGCGGTCGTGAACAATAAAGATACAGCCAAACGTAGTTCGCTCCCCATAATTCTGGTGGGCGTGGCGGGCCTTGCGGTGATTGCCGCTGCTGCGTACTTCTTCCTCGCCGGAAAATCGACGCCAGCCGGTCAGGCGAGCCAGCCATCAACAACACCGGCTGTCGTGTCGCCGAGCGCGCCATCGGTGCCGCCCGCGCCTGTCGCTGATCCGACCCCCGCCCCCGCGCCAGCCCCCACCCCCGTCGCCGCCGAGCCGAAACCGCTCGACATCCCGCCTCCACCGGCGGCGGGTAGTGACCCCGCAGC
>JBBRVM010000297.1:0-5311 GCA_038246865.1 Burkholderiales bacterium | reverse complement strand
GTTCGCGAGCAGCTTGTCGGCTGAGGACATGGCGGTGTTTCACATGATCGTCCGGGCTGACTTGCCAATTCAAACAATTGCGCTCGACACGCAACGCTTACCGAGCGCAACCCTCGCGCTTTGGCAAGAGGTGGAGGCGTATTACGGTCGCTCCATCAAGCGGGTCTCGGCTGTTTTTCTCGATACCTGCAAGCTCGCAGAAACGCAGCCCGATGGTGATATCTACGAAACTAGAACTGCACGCGAGTATTGTTGTTCTGTGCGAAAAACCAAACCGCTCGGTCGCGTACTTGCAGGCAAAAAATCATGGGTAACCGGCTTGCGTAAATCGCAAAGTGCCAGCCGCACCAACATCCCAATGCAGGAATGGGATACGGCATTCAAGCTTGAAAAATTCAATCCTCTTGCGGTCTGGTCTGATCAAGCGCTCTGGTACTTCATCGATCAGCAAAAAATTCCGGTCAACGCGCTATACGAGAAAGGCTACGCGAGCATCGGCTGCGAACCGTGCACGCGTCCGATTCGCTTTGACGAACATCCGCGCGCGGGTCGCTGGTGGTGGGAAAACATCGCTACGGCCAGCGGCAGCGCGACAGAGTGCGGTATCCATGTCGCACATAAAGCACTCTCGAAACAAGACACTAAGGTCACCGCATGACAGCTCGCGACGCGTTTTTAGGCACCCCCAGAATCACCGAGAAGTCTGTGACCAACGAGCATCTCAATTGGCTCGAAGACGAAGCCATCAGTATCCTGCGTGAAGTGTTCGGCGGCTTTGAACGCCCAGCGATTCTGTGCTCCTGCGGAAAGGATTCGCTAGTCGTTCTACATCTTGCGATGAAGGCCGCTGCGCCCGGCAAATTGCCACTGCCGATTGTGCACATCGACACCGGTCATAACTTCCCCGAGGTCATCACATTTCGCGAACGTCTGGTCAAGAAGCGTGGCCTTAATCTGATCGTCGCTCATCTCGACGATTCGATCAATAGAGGCACCATTCGCCTCGCGCATGAGCTTGAGAGCCGTAACCCATATCAGACCATTACGCTTCTTGAAACGATCGAGGCCAACCGCTTCGACGCGATGGTCGGTGGCGCCCGCCGCGATGAAGAAAAAGCTCGCGCCAAAGAGCGTGTGTTCTCGCATCGCGACAGCTTCGGTCAGTGGCAACCGCGGGCGCAACGGCCCGAGCTATGGAACCTTTACAACACGCGAATCGCGCGAGGCGAAAACTTCCGCGTATTCCCGATTTCAAACTGGACCGAGCTCGATATCTGGAACTACATCGCGCGCGAAAGTATCGAGCTGCCATCGATCTATTACACGCATCAACGTGACGTGATTGAACGCAACGGACTACTTGTTCCGGTCACTGACATCACGCCGCAGCGTGCTGGCGAAACCGTAGTCACCAGACATGTTCGATTCCGTACGGTGGGCGACATCTCGTGCACCTGTCCGGTCGCGAGCATTGCTTCGACTGCCGACGAAGTGGTTCTGGAAACGATTACTGCCGCAGCCTCTGAACGGGGCGCGACCCGCATGGATGATCGTGCAAACGACGCTGCGATGGAACGCCGAAAAAAGGAAGGCTATTTTTAGATCGCCTCGCCAAAAATAGGAAATCAAATGCCAATCACTTCACCCTCTGCTGCGTCCCGCCCACTCCGCTTCATCACCTGCGGAAGCGTCGACGATGGCAAAAGCACGCTTATCGGTCGGCTGCTCTATGACAGCAAAGCGCTGATGATCGATCAGCTTGAATCATTGGGCAAGGCGCGTGGCTCGCAGAGTAAGGAAGGTCAACTTGATCTATCGCTCGTGACCGACGGTCTGGAGGCCGAGCGTGAGCAAGGCATCACCATTGACGTCGCGTATCGCTACTTCGCCACACCGAAGCGCAAGTTCATCATTGCAGACGCACCGGGCCACGAGCAATACACGCGCAACATGGTTACCGGAGCGTCGAAGAGCGACGTCGCCGTCATGCTCATCGACGTGATGAAGCTCGATTTTTCGCAGCCGACCGTAACGCTGTTGCCTCAGACCAAACGCCACACGGCGTTAGCTGGTTTGCTCGGAATGCAACACATCGTCGTTGCCGTGAACAAGATGGATGCGATTAATTTTGACGCGAACAAATTCGAGCGCGTAGTCACCGCATTCGGTGAGTTGGCTGCATCACTCAATATCAAAGCATTTACCGCGATTCCGCTCTCGGCGCTTGACGGCGATGGCGTCGTCGCACACGGCGAACGCACTGCATGGTTTCAGGGCCCCGCGCTACTTCCCCATCTCGAAACCTTAGTGCTTGACGACGCGCACGGAATATCGGCGACGGTTAAAGCACACATCGCCGTCCATTGGGTCACCCGCGACGACTCCGACGATCACCTGCGTTGGGTCACAGGCGACGTCGCTGAAGCCGCCATCAACGTCGGCGACTCGATCTCCGTGTTCCCCAGCGGCGCAACGGCAATCGTCGCAGCACTGCGTACGGGACGCGGCGAAACGAACACGGCGAAGCACGGCGAAGCGGTCGCCATCCGCTTCGACCGTCAGGTCGACGTCGCGCGCGGCGACTGGATCATGGCGGGAAGCGCTGGCGACGTATCGCTGACACAGCGCAGCACCGCGACACTGGCCTGGCTCGACAACTCGCCGCTAACCCTGAGCCGCCGCTATATAGTCCGCCACGGCGCGCGCTGGCTGCCCGCACGGGTCAATGCCATCTCATCGCGCCTGGACCTGGCTAGCGCGGAGTGGCAACCGGACGACGGTTCAGGCGCGGAGGTCAAAGCCAACGATCTGGTTCGCACCGAAATTGAATTTGCGCAGGCACTGCCGATTGCAGCCTTCGTCGACAGTGCCGCAAGAGGTGCGTTCGTACTCGTTGATCCGGGCACAAATGCGACGGTCGCTGCGGGGATGATTCAGTAACAGCTTTTTCCTGCAATGACGTCTCCATCAGGGCTGAAGTGAAAACTTATTGGAAGTCGATAATCGCGTTTATCGGCGTCTAGCCCCCATTCGATAGGGGATTCCACACTAAGTCGTATCGCTGGATGCCAGCCATGACTCGACGAACCAGGCAACACAGGCACGCTTCACACCCAGTCATTTAGCCAGCACAATATTCCATGCCTGCCCCAGTGTGGTCGCAGCCGGTGCAACATGCTGCATCGTGAGCGCTAGCGCAATGAACAGAACGAGCAAGACGACCACGGGCAAAACGCTTCGACGGACGGCAGTGGAGAGCCAGTCGGGCCGGTTCACGACATCGGCGCGCTTGTAAAGCCAGGTGCCAACGCCGCCGTCAATGAGCAGTTCCGCGAAGAACGTTGGCGCGCTGTACACCGCGTAAAAAGCGACGCCGAACACCGCTGCGGCCACCACTACGATTCCGATTAGCAAGACTAAAAAATCGCCGTCGCCATCAAGGTCGAAGCCCCAGTCGCCACCTTTTCCGCCGCCGCCACTCCCTCCACCGAAACCGCCTCCGCCGCCGCCAAACTGCATCGCCGGGCCACTGCCGGAACTGCCGGAAGACACCAGGCCACTCGCCAGGCCGTCGCCTGGACCGTCGGCGAACGATCCACGCGCTCCGCCGCCGCCGAAGCGGCCCCCGCCACCGCCCCAGGATGACCCACCCGATCCTGAGGAACTGCTTGAGCCGCCAGAACCCAGGCCGCCGGACCAATCCGAAGACGACTTGCCTCCGCGCCACGAACTGCGCGCAACATCAGTACGTTCGTCGGCTCGCGCATTCTCCCTGCGTTGCCACCACACCCATACGCTGACCAGCACCAAACACACGGCCCACCCTGCCAGCACAGCGAGCGGATAGCGCACGATCGGCGCACCGAGCCCGATGCGGTGTAGCGTGACCGAGGTGATGAAGCCACAGCCAATGGTCGAGGCGAGCATCAACGACATCACGAGTCGCGGCGAGCCATGATCGCGCAGCCAGGCAAGTGCTCGTTGCCGGGGGTCGCCTCTCGATTGGCGCGAAGCGTTTCGGCTGGGGCTGGATTTGAATTTGGCCATGCGAAAGCTCCTGAATTAGCTAATTTTTCTGAGATTCATGAGCTGGTTCGAACAAGAAAAACTCGACCTGAAAAATCATCAACATTAATATATAGACGTGGACGGTAGCGCAATCGCGCCACCGTGTGCGTTAACCGGTGCAAACAACGAATTCCAGGGTATCACCGGCCAGCCTGGCGCTTTCGGGTAACCCCCGAACCGTACGCAGCCAATCCGCAGCAAAATCGCATGATTGGATTTGCCACACAACGTTGTAAAAAATGCAAAGCGCCATCGCCAAAGTGCCCGAGAAAGCCGCCACCAGTCGCCGATCATTTCTTCGCGCGGCGACGCTCGCCGGTGGTGTCGTGGTCGGCGCAACTCCGATGATTAGCGCTGCTCGTTCGCCCATAACTCTGCGCTTGCAATCGACCTGGCCAGTCAAGGATATTTTTCACGAGTACGCGCGCGACTTCGGAAAAAAAGTGAACGACATGTCGGGCGGACGGCTCAAGATTGACGTCCTTCCAGCGGGAGCTGTAGTGAAGCCGTTTGATCTGATTGATGCCGTGTCGAAAGGCACGCTCGATGGCGGTCACGGCGTGCTCTCCTATTGGTACGGAAAGAATTCCGCGCTTGCTTTGTGGGGCTCCGGCCCAGCGTTTGGCATGGATGCGAACATGATTCTGGCCTGGCATCACTACGGCGGCGGCAGGGCGCTGCTGGAGGAAATTTACCGCACACTGAACCTGCAAGTCGCGTCGTTTTTGTACGGCCCGATGCCGACGCAACCGCTCGGCTGGTTCAAAAAGCCTGTTACTACGGTCGACGACTTTAAAGGCTTGCGCTATCGCACGGTCGGTCTGTCGATCGAACTGTTCACCGCGATGGGTGCGACCGTGAGCGCAACGCCAAGCGCTGAAATCGTCGCCGCGTTGGATCGTGGCTTGATCGACGCCGCAGAGTTCAACAACGCTTCGTCCGACCGTGCGCTTGGCTTCGCAGAGGTAGCAAAAGTCTGCATGTTGCAATCGTTCCACCAGTGTTCGGAAACGTTTGAACTCACCTTCAATCTGGCCCGCTTCAACGCGCTGCCCGCCGATCTCAAATCAGTCCTGAGCAATGCCGTGCAGGCGGCGTCCGCCGAGATGAGCTGGAAGGCGATTGACCGCTATTCGCAGGACTACATTGAACTTCAGGCGGGTGGCGTCAAGTTCTACAAAACCCCGGACGCCATCCTGCAGGCGCAACTCAAGGCCTGGGACGACATCACCAGGAAAAAATC
>JBBRVM010000296.1:0-5328 GCA_038246865.1 Burkholderiales bacterium | reverse complement strand
AGCGAAAACGATTTTGAGAACGAGCTCGATACACAGATCGGGCCCGGCGTTTGCGAGAACAACTTCACCACTGCTCCGTCCTCCGCCACGCCGTCGCCAAAGCCCTGATAGGCCATATCGAGGAAAGGCACCAGTCCACCCGCGCGCACGGCGGTGGCGACCTCTTGCCACTGCGCGAACGTTGGATCAACCCCCGTCGGGTTGTGGCAGCACGCGTGCAGCACGACGATGCTGCCGACTGGCATGGCTTTCACCGCTGCGAGAAACCCTTCGAAATTCAGGCTGCGCGTTGAGGCGTCGTAATAGTCGTAGTCGCGAACATCAAAGCCGGCGCTTTCAAACAGTGCGCGATGGTTTTCCCAACTGGGGTTTGAGATGTAAACCGCAGCATCCGGCGATACGCGTTTCAAAAAATCCGCGCCGACTTTCAACGCGCCGGTGCCGCCGACGGCTTGTACTGTTACTGCACGGCTGTTTTTGACGACATCGGAATCTGCGCCAAACACCAGCGCCTGAGTCGCCTTGTCGTAAGCCGCGATGCCGTCAATAGGCAAATAGCCGCGCGGTGCACATTTTTCGGCCATCGCGACTTCGGCGCGCTTGACGCATTCAAGCACTGGAATCTTGCCGTTTTCGTCGGTGTAGACGCCTACGCCCAGATTGACCTTTGCGGGATTGGTGTCGGCGTTAAATGACTCGTTGACGCCGAGAATCGGGTCGCGAGGAGCCATTTCGACAGCGGAAAATAGTGATGAAGCGGTGTTTGACATGAGTGAGAAAAGTGAACGAAATTTTGGAATCGATTTTCAAAGTTATTTTATCGCGTCTGGGCTGCACCGCACTATTTGCGGGCACGCAGCACGTTGATGCAATCGCGCTAAGATATGCTGATGATCCGATTGGTTTACGTTAGCACTTGCGCCCAAAATGTTCAGTTAGAGGACGTCGGGGCGATCTTGCGCGTCGCAGAAACATGGAATGCCGATCGCGGGATCAGCGGCATGTTGTGCTGGTCGGGCGAATTTTTTCTGCAGTGTCTGGAAGGCGACCGCGGCCCGGTAACCCAATGTTTCGCTCATATCGCCCAAGACAGGCGCCATCACTCCGTCGAACTAATCGTGAGCTCGCCGACAACGGTGCGCTGGTTCTCAACGTGGGGAATGGGATTCACGCGATTGATGTCATCGAACCGCGTCGATCTGCCGAATTTTGCAGGGGGGAGTTTCAATCCGTATCTGTTAGAGGCCACGGATTTGCAGGACACTTTTGCGCGATTGGCAAGTCAGGCGCAACGACTGAGTATTGATGCCTAGCGGGCAGAGGGGTAATCCCTACTTGCCCGATGGGCGCTGTCACTAGAATTCGAAGAAGCGGTTTGCCTTTGTTTCGCAACCGATAGTTCACACACAAGGAGGTTACTTTGAAGATTTCTCTTAAGGCTTCGGCGATTGCCGTGGCAGTGTCATTTTTGGCCGCGGGTGCGGCGAATGCACAGAATGTAAAAGTCGCCATGATCGAAGGCCTGTCCGGCCCGTTCGGTGGCGTCGGGCAAAACCAGCTCAAACATTTTCAGTACGCGGCTGAGCGTTTCAGCGGCAAGCAGGCCAACAGCGGTGTCACGGTCGAAATGGTAGCCATGGACTCCAAAGGCAGCCCACAGGAAGCGCTTGCGCTCCTGAAAAAAGCAACTGACGATGGCATCCGCTTCGTGACGCAGGGCAACGGATCGAACGTTGCTGGCGTGCTGATCGATGCGATCAATAAACACAACGAGCGGAATCCGGGCAAAGAAGTCGTGTTCCTGAACTACGCCGCTATTGATCCTGATTTCACCAATGCCAAATGCTCACCGTGGCATTTCCGCTTTGACGCAGGCGTCGACATGAAGCTCGAAGGTCTGACGAGCTACATGAAGGACGTTCCGGAAATCAAGAACGTGTACATCATTGGCCAAAACTATTCATTCGGCCAACAGGTATCAAAATTCACCAAGGAAATGCTCGCCAAGAAGCGCCCCGACATCAAGATCGTTGGTGACGAATTGCACCCGCTGGGACAGGTCAAAGACTTCGCCCCGTACATCGCGAAAATGCAGGCTGCGAACGCTGACTCCGTGGTGACCGGCAACTGGGGCGCCGATCTTGCGCTTCTCGTGCGCGCCGCCAATGCCGCTGGATTCAAAGGTCGTTTCTACACGTTCTACGCGGGTGTAATCGGTACGCCAACGGCGATCGGTGCGGCCGGTGCGGATCGCGTTTCGATGGTGGCGTACTGGCATCCGAACTCGGACCAAAGCCAGTTCGAAAGTATCTACACCGGCTTCAAGGCAAAGTTCAACGAGGAGTTCTACACGGTTGCTGCGGTTAACGCGGTGCGCTATCTGGTGGCTGCCGTTGAAAAGTCCAAGAGCACTGAGGCCGCACCGGTTGCCAGAGCACTGGCGGGTATGAAGATGAAAGGCGCTTCAGGCGAAGACATCGAAATGCGCGCTTCTGATGGTGCAATGCAACAGGCTTTGTACGTTGTTAACTGGACAAAGTCGGGTGGCCCCGGCGTCAAATTTGATGCAGAGAACACGGGCTACGGCTTCAAAACCGTTCGGTACATGATGCCGTCGCAAGCCTCGGCACCAACCACCTGCAAGATGCCAAAGCGCATCTAGTGACGCGTCGCTAGAAACGAGCAGTAAGAGCCACGGCTGGGTCAAAACCGCCGTGGCTTTATTTTGTGCAGAATCGCCACAAGGCGGTCTACACTCATCCCAATCCAGACGCGCGAGGGGGCTTGCTTGGAATTTTTCGTAATGTCAGTATTGAATGGGGTGAGCTACGGGCTCCTTCTGTTCATGCTGTCTGCCGGTCTCACACTCATCTTTTCCATGATGGGGGTTCTGAACTTTGCGCATGCGAGCTTCTACATGCTCGGAGCGTATTTCGCCTTTCAGGTGTCGGAGTGGACCAACTATTGGGTCGCGTTTCTGGTCGCACCCATGCTGGTGGCGTTGATGGGCGGGCTGTTCGAGCGCTACATCCTGCGCAAAACGCATAAATTTGGACATGTCGCTGAGTTGCTGGTGACTTTCGGCCTGTCGTTTGTAATCCTGGAACTGGTGCAGCTGATCTGGGGCCGCACGGCGGTGGACTACAAAGTCCCGGCTGCGCTCGACGGCTCCTTGTTCAAGCTCTTTAATTCAAGTTTTCCTGAGTACCGCGCGTTCATGATGGTGGTGGCTATCGGCATGCTGGCGAGCCTGTTTTTGATGCTCAAGAAGACGCGAATTGGCCTCGTGATTCAGGCTGCGCTCACGCACCCGGAAACCACGGAAGCGCTGGGTCATAACGTGCCTCGCGTGTTTGCCCTCGTGTTCGCGGGCGGCTGTGCGCTTGCAGGACTTGCCGGTGTGATTGGCGGTAATGCGTTCATTACCGAGCCTGGCATGGCGCAGGCAGTAGGTGCGATTATTTTCGTTGTCGTCGTCGTCGGTGGCATGGGCTCGCTCGGCGGTGCGCTGATTGCGTCGGTGTTAATCGGGCTGTTACAGACCTTCGCGGTGGGGCTTGACTGGTCGTTTGGCGGCGGTCTGCAATCACTCGGCATTAATGTGACTTCCGAGACTTTCGGATATCCGGTATGGAAATTGAAGCTTTCGCAGGTCGCTCCGATCCTGCCCTATTTATTACTGGTGGTGATGCTGGTCGTGCGGCCAAAAGGCATTATGGGGACGCGCGATGAGTAGCACCTTGAAGCCCCTTCAGTTCAAACCCCTCAACGGCGTTCGTATCGTCGTCTGGAGCGCATTCGCGGTCATCCTGCTGCTGCTTCCTTTGGCAGCGCAATCGAGTTTTGCTCTGACGCTCCTGTGTCTGACAGGCATCGCTGCAATCGCGTGCATGAGCTACAACATGCTGCTCGGTCAGGCTGGAATGCTGTCATTCGGTCACGCGGTTTACACCGGCCTTGGCACGTTTGTAGCAATTCATGCGATGAACAAAATCCTCGGCGGCTGGCCGTTGCCGATGTGGCTGATTCCACTGGTGGGAGGCTTTGCCGGCCTCGCGTTTGGCGCCCTCCTGGGCTTTGTGACCACGCGCAAGGCGGGCACGCCGTTTTCGATGATCACGCTCGGCGTGGGCGAGCTGGTGTTTGCTGCTGCGCTCATGTTCCCCGAGTTCTTCGGGGGCGAGGCGGGTATCAATTCCAACCGCACCGGCGGTACCGGCTGGTTGCACGGTATGGGGCTCACCTTCGGGCCACAAATTCAGGTGTATTACCTGATCGCGATTTACTTGTTTGTATGTACCGCAGCAATGTATGCCTTCACGATGACGCCGCTGGGGCGTATCGCGAACGCCGTGCGCGACAACGCCGAGCGTGCTGAATTCATCGGATATGACACGCGCTGGGTGCGTTATCTGATCGTGATGGCATCGAGCTTTTTCGCGGGCATTGCGGGTGGACTCACTGCGCTTAACGTCGAGGCGGCGACGTCCGATTTGCTGCACGGCGTGCGTTCGGGGGGATATTTGCTCTTTACGTTTTTGGGTGGTGTTGGATTCTTTTTCGGGCCGCTCATTGGCTCGGTACTACTGATCTTTTCGCTGGTGGTGCTGTCCGAATTCACCAAGGCGTGGCAGCTTTATGTAGGCATCGTGTTCCTCATCATGGTCGTGTATGCGCCGGGTGGATTTTCAGCGCTGCTGATGCTCAATTTGCGCCGCGTGAAGTACGGCGAATGGCGCAAGATGCGCTGGCCGTATGCGGGCATGCTGTTCTTCGGTTTGATTGCGTTGTGGGGATTCGCTGCGGTTGTCGAAATGGCCTATCAGTTTCAGGTTGCGGCGGGCTCGGGCAGTGGTTTGACCGTAGCAAAAATTCCGCTTGATTCGGCGCAACCGGTGTCGTGGATGATCGCCGTTGCAGTGCTCATCGCGGGTGGTATCGGCTTTGAAATCTGGCGTCGCAAATTCGCCAAAGTCTGGAGCGACGGCGAAGAACGCATTGCGGAAGCGGTCAAGAAAGCGGAGGCAGCCATCGTATGAGCGCCTACGCGTTGGAGCTGTCAAACGTCACCAAGAGCTTCGGCAAGACCGCGATTATTCGTGGCGTCAATCTCGCCGTGAACAAGGGCGAACGCGTTGCCGTCATCGGCCCCAATGGTGCGGGCAAGAGCACGTTGTTCAACCTCATCAGCGGCCGCTTCGAGCCTACCAGCGGCAGTATCAAGCTGCACGGCAACGACATCATCGGCAAGCGTCCATACGAGATCAGCCGTCGCGGCCTGGCGCGCAGTTTTCAGATCACCAACATCTTTTCACGGCTCAGCGTCTT
>JBBRVM010000295.1:0-5338 GCA_038246865.1 Burkholderiales bacterium | reverse complement strand
GGGTGGGCTCGAACGAAGTTCGCATCACGAGCGCGTCCATTGTGTCGAGAAATTGTAGAAAGCGGGGCGTATTCATTGACAACATTGTAGGAGCGGCGACAGCCGCGACCAGGCCTGCGCGGAGCTTTCGCGGCTTTCGCCGCTCCTACAGGGTTGGCGGTACGGTACCCTTCGGCCATAACACCCACATCTGCGCGTTCTGTTTCATGCGCCCAGCCTGCTCACCTGCTCTCAGTCCCGTGCCCCAGTAGAAATCAGCACGTACGACGCCGCGAATCGCGCCGCCGGTATCCTGCGCAAACATGAGCCGATTGAGTGGCACCATTGCGTTTGGATAGTTTGTGGCGAGATATACGATGGAACCCAGTGGGATGAAGCGTGCGTCCACCGCGAGGGATCGTTCCGCCGTCAGCGGCACGCCAAGCGAGCCAAGCGGCCCCGCTGCCGCCGCATCAATTTCGCGGAAGAAAACGTAGCTGGGGTTCTCGTTCAACAGAGCTGTGGCCTTGGCTGGGTTCCGCGAAATCCAGCCTTTAATGCCCTGCATGCTGACCTCCTCCAGCTTCATCTCGCCTCGATCTGCGAGGATGCGCCCAATGCCGCGAAACGGATGACCGTTCTGATCCGCATAGCCTGCGCGCATTCGCTTCCCGTCAGCTAGTTCGATCAGGCCCGAGCCCTGAATTTGCAGGAAAAATGCTTCAACAACGTCGTCTACCCAAACCAGCGGTTTGAACAACGAAGGATCAGCATCGATTTGCGCGCGGTCGAAATAGGGGACGACGCGCCTACCTTGTGGCGAATCAACCAGCCGACCGCGAACGCGCTTGCCCTTCAACTCAGGATATAGATCGCCAAAATCGACGACCAGCAAATCGTCGGGTCGCGCAAATAGCGGCACATTGAAGCGCGCGGTTTTGGATCGTGATCCCTTTAGCAGTGGCTCGTAGTAGCCGGTAATCAGGCCACGGTCTTCGGCATCGGCGCGCGTCAGTTGGTACGGAACAAATTCGCTTTCCAAAAATGTGCGTTGCTCAGACAGCGTGCCTGCGAACGGAAAGCGCGAGCAGGCGCTGATCCACTCCGTTTTGCTGCGCAGGCCCTTGCAGTTTTCCGCAAACGCAACGCGCACATTGCGCAAGTCATCTGCCCGCCACCCCGGCAAATCAGCGAACAACGCGGGCGTCCAGCGCGCTTTCGGCTCGGTGGGCGACGTGACCGCCGCAACGGGCGGCACCGTCACAGGCGCGGGAACCAGTGGCGGTGTGACGACCGCAACGGGCGCTGAGGGCGTGGAGGGCACAGACTGCACGGGCAAGGGTTGCAGCGTGCCACACCCAGTCGCCACCAGCGCCACTAAAATCGAAACACTCAGTGATGCAGTAATGCGGGAAACGGTTGCCATGATCGAAAGCGGGATGTGGATATTTCTGGTCGAAGCGGCAGCGGCGGGTTGTCTGTTTGTCGGTCTGATCTGGTGGGTCGTCAAGGGCACCGGGGAGCGCGATCGCAAGTTGAAGGAATTCGACGACAAGGCGCGAAACGATGCGGAAACGGCTTCGAGCCAGGCAAACCAGGCGAACAAAACAGACAACAACTAGTGCAGCACACGCTTCGCTGAAAGCGTAAATCGCGGAATCGGCGCATCAAACTTCACGCCGTCTTCCGCCAAAAATTGATAGCTGCCGTGCATCGTGCCGACCGGCGTTTTGAATTGTGAGCCGCTGGTGTATTCGAACGATTCACCGGGTGCAAGGGTCGGCTGTTTGCCGATGACACCGGCACCGCGCACTTCCTCCACCTTGTCATTGCCATCGGTGATGATCCAGTGCCGCGAGATCAATTGCACCGAGGCCTCGCCATCGTTGACGATGCTGATGTGATATGCGAAGGTATAGACGTCGTTAGCGGGATCGCTCTGATCTGCCAAGTAAAATGGCGTGGGATCAACCTTGATGCTGTAGCGGTTCACTGGCATTTTGTTAAAAGAGCCTCTCGTGCTCATTTCGTCGTTCAATTCGGAGCCTGCATTGTCGCCCAACTTCAGTTCGTCACGAAACTACAAGATCGCACCCTCCATTTTGTCAGCCGACTTCGCGCAGCTAGGCGAGGAAGTTCGCGCCGTCATCGCCGCAGGCGCGGATCTGATTCATTTCGACGTCATGGACAACCATTACGTTCCCAATCTCACCATCGGGCCGATGGTCTGCGCCGCGATCAAACCGCATGTCGGCACCACGCCGATTGACGTGCATTTGATGGTCAAACCCGTTGACGCCATCATCCCCGAGTTCGCCAAAGCGGGCGCGAACATCATCAGCTTTCACCCCGAAGCGAGCGAACACGTTGACCGCACCATTGCACTCATCCGCGAATGCGGGTGCAAACCGGGACTGGTGTTCAATCCGGCGACCCCGCTGACTTATCTCGATTACACGCTGGACAAGCTTGATCTGGTGCTCATCATGAGCGTCAACCCGGGATTCGGCGGCCAGAAATTTATTGATGGTGTGTTGCCGAAAATCACTGAGGTACGGCGGCGGATTGACGCTTCGGGACGCGACGTCATGCTTGAAGTCGACGGCGGCGTCAAGATCGACAACATCGCGAAAGTTGCAGCTGCGGGCGCAGATACGTTTGTTGCGGGTAGCGCGATTTACGGCGCAAAGGACTATGCAGCCGCTATCAGTGCAATGCGGTCAGCGTTGGGTTGAATTTCATTCCGCGTTGACCGTTTGTCATTCCCGCGAAGGCGGGAATCCAGACCGTAGGCCGTGAACGGAGCGATCAAGCATCTGCAGGCCCAACCCTCGGTCGCCCGACCCCTTTCGAGCTGACCTGACGCTGCGTCAGCACCTCAATCTGCGCCTTGAACTTCTCCGGGCCCAGCACCCAGCCCTTGTGTGTGCAGTCGCGGATGGCCGAGAGATCAGCCTTGCTAATCGCGGTTTTGAACAGTGCCCGATAAGCTGCACTCCGGCCTTCCGCATTGCGCGCCAACCGACGATACAGCTCATGCGGTTTCACGAAATCCGAGTTCGGCCCTGTCTCATTCAACGCATTCGCCGCATAGCTTGACCACGCGTATTCACGCGGATGCGCCACCATCCCGGCGCGAACCGGATTCAACTCGACGTAGCGCATCAGCGTCAGCAAATACGTTTCGGTATCCACCAACGTCGCCCGGTAGCGTCCCTCCCACAGCGTTCCACTGCGTTTGTACGTGTAGTTGAAATACTGCGCATAGCGCAGCCCCACCGACTGAAACACCTTACCAATGCTCGCCTCGTGTTCGGGCGTTGCCAACAGGTGAATGTGATTGGTCATCCACACATAGGCATGAATCTTCAGACCGTGCGTGTCAGCGGCCTCAACCAGAGCGTCACGAAAGAATTGATGGTCTGCATCAAAGGCAAACACCGCTTGGCGATTGTTGCCGCGTTGAATGATGTGCTGCGGCTGACCCGGAACAACGATTCGGGGAAGGCGGGCCATGACGAAAGGCTCTGCGATTGGCTTGAAAGGCTCAAGAGTAGCATATTTTATCGTGTCTGACCCCATTTCATCATTTCATTACTGACCCCATGTTATCCTTTTGATCGATGGTTGGGTGTTATTCGGTTGTCGGGGCGCTACCCAATCCTGTTTGGATAATCGCCGCGTGTAGATACGCTTTTTCCGGACGGGCATTCATGATCTCAAAGCCGCGGCGAGCTATGCGACTGCGTTCCTCGGGAGCATCAATCAGCTGGCGCGCCCGCGTCGCGAGTAGCTGATAGTCTGCAAACGCCACTCCGTCAGCCAGAATGTCGTCGTCTACTGGATTGGCACTGCGCTCCGACAAAACCGTGCACTGATTGGCCAGTAAGTAGGAAAGACGAACCATCTCTAGCACCTTGGCGTCGTAGTAGTGAACGTTGAGCAACAGCTTTGCCCGACCAATGAGCGTGTCGCGTTCCTTTCCATAGCTTCCAAAAACGGCCTCTACGCGGAGCCCAGTTGCTCGTACGCTGTCGATGATCGCCCTGCGGCGGGGGTTCATAGACCCGATGAACAGAACGTCGATGTCTGGTTTCGTGGTGCGCTGGATTCGCGTCAGCTCTTTCACGTAGCCGATAGGCAGAACGTGGGCGACCCGCACTCCGAGTGATCGGAGTGCTATGGCGTTCTGTTCGCTGTAGTCCCAGATCACATGGCGGCGGAAAATGTCGATTAACTCGGGGCGGAACCAGCTGGAGCCGATCTCCACCTGCTCGAGGTTGTAAAGGATCGCGTCGCGGGCGAGCGACAACGGAAAGTGCGGTAACAAATTCGAACCCAGCACGATGTGCTGCCTCCCTGGCAGTTCACCGATGGTGGTTAACACCGAGTCATGGTCAAGCGAAGTTAAGCCGTAATGGATGGTCTCCGCGACCTCCTGAAACACCGCAGAATGTATGTAACCTGGCGGCGAGACAACCGTAACCGCGAACTTCATTCTTGCAACGCCTCACGTCTGAATGAAGTCGGCCCGAGAAGCGAGTTCGGTTTCAAGAAATCAATGGATTCAAACAACAAGGTTTCCCCACGAGTAGTTCTCCGGAATAAATGGGGTCAGATACGATTAATAGATGCATCAACAAGACGTGACGATAATTGAACGTTACGCCAAAATACACAACTTGACAATCGCAATTTCTCGCATCCGTGCCATCGCTATCGGTCTTGACGGCACCTTCCAACTATATCGTTGGGCGCGAGCGCGGCGCGTTTAGCTGATTGGCCTAGCATTGCTGGAATTCAACCAAGCAGCAAACTGTGTTCAGTCATGTGATGGTAGGTGTCAACGATCTTGAGGTGTCCAGAAAGTTCTACGATGCACTGCTCGGCACGTCGGGTTTAGCAACGGGTATGGTCAACAAGAACCGATACTTCTACCGTAGCCCGACCGGCACCTTTGGGATCACCACGCCCATCAATGGCGAGCCTGCGACGCATGGCAATGGCAGCACCATCGGGTTTAACGTGGAGTCACCCGAACAGTGTGATGCGTTCCACGCCGCAGGCCTTGCCAACGGCGGCAGAACGTGTGAAGAGCCGCCAGGGTTTCGCGAGGGCGCGGTGGGCAAGCTCTATCTGGCCTATCTGCGCGACCCGGATGGCAACAAAATCTGCGCGCTGCACCGACCTGCCAAGGAAGCGTAACGGCGCGTACATCACAGCGGCGATCAATCCGAATCGCGTACTAGCTCCTGAGTTTGTACCCGGTTTTGAACACCCACCATATGAAGGTCAGGCAGACGAGCAGGAAGGCGAGCGTGACGCCAACACTCACGCCAATGTGCACATCAGCAACCCC
>JBBRVM010000294.1:0-5349 GCA_038246865.1 Burkholderiales bacterium | reverse complement strand
TCCGGTGGAGGCGTTTGGCACCGTCGCCGTCTTCTATTTTGTTCTGACTTTTTCGCTGGTCGGCGTGTTCAGGCTACTTGAGCGTCGTTTTTTGCGCCACCTTCAACCCCGTTCCTGATTGAGACTTGACTTTCCCTATGCAGGTTGAACACATCCCTCTAAAACACGCCCCCTGTGGCACATCGCGCGAGCTGTGTGTTTACCGATTCGGGCAGGCAGGTGCCCGCCCGAAGGCCTACATTCAGGCAGCGTTGCATGCCGACGAATTACCCGGAATTTTGGTCGCGCATGAGCTGCGGAAGCTCCTTTCCGAAGCTGAAGACGCCGGTGAATTGATTGGCGAGGTGGTGCTCGTGCCAGCGGCAAATCCGATTGGCTTGTCACAAGACGTATTGGGCGTTCATCATGGTCGGTTCGCATTGGCCGATGGGCAAAACTTTAACCGTGGTTTTGCCGACCTGGCGAAGGGCTTGAAGCTGAGCCTTGACCAGATTGCAGCGCTTCGCGACACGCAGGATGCGGCGAACGCGCCTGATCAGTCAGGGCTACTTCGACGCACGCTGCGGGCGGCGGCCGAGGCGGAGGCGAACAAGTCCGTCAGCGAATCTGCTGCACTCAAGGCGCAATTGTTGGCGCTTGCGATTGACGCCGATGTCGTGCTGGACCTTCATTGTGATGGTGAAGCAGTCATGCATCTGTACACGCTACCGTCGCTGGCCGCACGTGTCGAGCCGCTGGCACGGCTCCTGCGTGCAGAAGTATGTTTGACCGCGCAGGAGTCGGGGGAGGGCCCGTTTGATGAAGCCTGCAGTCGTCCGTGGGCAGTCGCTGCCGTGCTGATGCCCGACGCAAGGTTTGCTGCCACGTGTCTGGCAACAACGGTTGAGCTGCGGGGCGAGCATGATGTGTTCCCGACGATGGCCACCGATGACGCAGTCGCCATCTTTGAGTTCTTAAAGGTTGAAGGAATTGTCGGCGGCCAGGCACCGACGCTGCCATCGCACCTGTGTTACCAACTTCCGCTGGCGGCGACCGAGCCATTGATTGCCCCGGTCTCCGGAGTGATCGTATATCAGGTCGCGCTCGGAGAAAACGTAGGTTCCGGTGATACGGTTGCGCACTTGATCGACCCAGTTTCTGGCGACAGGACTCCCGTGAGAGCCGGTACCAGCGGGTTGTTGTTCGCTCGGGCATCGTCACGCTGGGCGAGTGCCGGAAAACGAATCGGCAAGATTGCTGGCGCTGAAATCATTCGTAGTGGAAAGCTACTTTCGCCATGAACGACCAACGCGAAACCGGTACGCAAAAGCTTTTGGCTGAAGGTATCGTCAAAAACTTCGGCGCGGTTGAAGTCTTGAAAGGTTTGACGGTTGAAGCGCGCTCTGGCGACGTGATTGCGCTAATCGGGTCATCGGGTTCTGGCAAGAGTACCTTCTTGCGCTGTCTGAATTTACTGGAGCAGCCGACGCAGGGAAAGATTGTGCTGGCGGGCGAAACGTTGTCGCTCAAACGCGGTAGATCGGGGGACATGGAAGCCACTGATGCAAAGCAACTGGCGCGATTTCGCTGTGGCATGAGCATGGTGTTTCAGCACTTCAATCTGTGGGCTCATTTGACTGCGATTGAGAACGTGATGGAGGCACCACAGCGCGTACTAAAGATAAGCGCTGCCGAGGCGTGTGAGCGTGCCGAGCGCTATCTTCAGCGGGTGGGCGTGATTCACCGCAAGGACTATTTTCCTGCCCATCTTTCTGGCGGTGAACAACAGCGCGTTGCCATCGCACGAGCTCTTGCGATGGAGCCCGAAGTGATGCTGTTTGACGAGCCGACGTCTGCACTCGATCCTGAACTAGTGGGCGAAGTGCTCAAAGTGATGCGTGACGTTGCCGCCGAGGGCCGCACCATGATCGTCGTGACGCACGAGATGGGTTTTGCGCGTGAAGTGGCGAATAAAGTGATCTTCCTGCACCGCGGTGTGATTGAAGAAGAGGGCAGTCCGCAAGAGGTTTTGTTAAACCCACAGAGCGAGCGATTGCGTACTTTTTTAGCGAGCAGTTTGAAGTGAGAGAAGACACCAGCGTAGCCGCACTGGTTTAGCGCTGCCGCGCATCGACGGTGCAGGTTTTGCACCAAGAATGACCGCGCCGCACCGGTGGCGCGTAACAAGAATACAACGCGATTTTGACTATGCAAAATAATTTTCACTCGACTCCATATGTAAACAAATTTGCAATACACTAACAGTATGAAAATAAAACTACAGGCAATCAACTAGTTTTATTCGCTCTACCGCCCGCCTCCCCCGAACCGCCCACACTTCAATTCACTTACATAATATCCAGGAGACCCCCATGTCGACGCGCACGGTCAAACGTGTGGTTCTTGGCAATCGCCAAGGCACACTTGCTCTGAAAACTTCCACACTTGCGGTACACGCAGCCCTCGCGACGATGGCATTGACGCTGTCAACCTCTGCGTGGTCGCAGTCGACACCTGACACCTCCAAGCTTGAGAGAGTGGAGATCACGGGTTCATCGATCAAGCGCATTGAGGGCGAGACTGCGCTGCCCGTGCAAACGATCAAAAAAGAAGATATTGAGAAGTCGGGCGTGACAACTGCTGCTGAACTGCTGAAGCTCATTAGCGCCAGTACGGCCAATCTCTCGGACGGCGCGAGTATCACCGATGGCACTTCGGGGCAGCGTGGCTTCAATGGTGCCAACTTGCGCGGCATTGGCGTATCCAGTACCCTCATTTTGCTCAATGGCCGCCGTCTTGCGAACTTCGCGACGCCGGGCGACAACGCGGGCGTTGACTTAAACAACATCCCGGCGGGTGCCATCCAACGAGTTGAAGTGCTAAAGGATGGTGCTTCTGCCATTTACGGTACCGATGCCATCGGCGGCGTGATCAATTTCATCACGCGACGTGACTATCAGGGTGTTGATTTGAATGTGTCAGGCGCAGTGACGCAAGAAGGCGGAGCGAGCAAGAAAACGGCAACGATCAGCGCGGGCTATGGCGATCTGGCGAAAGATCGCTTTAACGTATTCGGTACGCTTGATATTCAGGATCTGGGTTCGTTGCGCTCAAGTCAGCGCCAGTTCATCAAGGATCGTCCACTCGCCTCGAATTTGCCGGCGCTGATGTCGAGCAACACGTATCCGGCAAACATCGATATTTCGACGACGCAACGCAATGCGTTGATTCGTGCAGGTCTTTTGCCCGTCGGAGCGACCCGAAACCGCATCAATCCAAGTTCGCCCGCATGTAATCCCCCAGCGACTGTCTATGCAGCTGCTGGCCCCGGTGGCCCGTTGGCTTGTAGCTACGACTACATGCAAGACACCGAGATCTACCCAGCCTCTACCAAGATCGGTTTTGTCGGTCGCGCTGCGTTTCAGGTGAGCGACGACCATCAATTGTTCGCCGAACTGATTCAAACCCAGGCCAAGAGCGACTATCGCCTGAGCCCGAATCCTCAGCGTATTCGCAACCTGCCGGTCAGTCTGCTGCCCGAGCCTTATCGTAGCGCGTTGACAGGTGCCGGACTATCCACGACGTTCAGCGGAATTCGTCTTCGCATGGCCGAGGCGGGCAACCGCACCAACGAGGTCACTAGCGAGGGTCAACGAATCGTCGTTGGCGCAACCGGCATCGTTGCGGGTTGGGATTACAACCTGGCCTACAGCCGCGCAGAGAACAAGGCGACCGACAAATACGTGGATGGCTACGTGCTCTACAACGAGTTCGTGTCAGGCGTCACCCGAGGGCTGATCAACCCCTTCGGTCCGAGCAGCCAGGCTGGGCGCGATCTCATTGCCAGTATCAAAGTCAACGACGAAGCTCGCAAGTCAAAGGGCGTGACTGAGGGAGTGGACGCCAAGTTGTCACGTTCGCTCATGGCGATGGGTGGCGGTGACCTTGCCGTCGCGGTGGGTGCCGAAGTACGTCGCGAAACAACCGGATTCACGCCGTCGGCGCTTCTGGTGAGCAACAACATCGCAGGTGATCGCGATGGATCGGGGCTTTCTACGGCGCTTAAATCGACGAGCGACAGTCGCAATGTTGCGTCTGTTTTCGCTGAGTTGAACGCTCCCTTCACAAAAACACTTGAGGGTCAGCTGGCCGTGCGCTACGACAAGTATTCGAGCATTGGCGACACTTTCAATCCGAAGGTAGGTTTGCGCTGGCAACCGAGCAAAGCCGTGCTGGTGCGTGGTTCTGCGGGCACTGGCTTCCGCGCGCCATCGCTCTATGACTTGAACGGACCAACGACCTTCGGTTCGGCCTCCAGTTTCCTCACCGATCCGCAATGCGTGGCCAAGGAAGGCAGTATCGACCTGTGTACCGACCAATACCCCGTCGAGCGCCGCAGTAATCCCAACCTCAAGCCTGAAAAATCGCAGCAGTTCTCGCTCGGAACGGTAGTTGAGCTGGGATCAGATTTGAGCGTCAGCGTGGACTACTGGAACATCCTGAAAAAGGACGTGATCAGCACGCTCGGCGAGCAAATCATCATCGAGAGCCCAGCGAAGTACAACGGCACCTACATCCAGCGTGACCGTGACGGCTTCATCACCAACATCATCCTGCGCAAAGAAAATCAGGGTCGCCTGAAGACGTCGGGCTTTGATCTGGGTTTTGACTGGCGCGGTGCCAACACGACGTACGGTCGTTTCAGCGCAACGTTGAATGGCACGCTGATCCTTAACTACGACCGCCAGTTCGGTCCGCTTGAGTCCTATCGCAGCAATCTCGGCGTGTTCCTGAACGATCAGGTGGTGCAGCGCTGGCGTCATCGCCTGTCGCTCAACTGGGATCGCGGCCCGTATGGTTTGACGGTGGCGAACACTTATTCGTCGGGCTACACCGATCAGAACACCACGTATGACCCGGTGAGCGATAAGCTGCTGCCGTCGCGCAAGGTAAAAGAATATTCTCTGTGGGATGTCACCGGTAGCTGGGCGCCGACGAAGAACCTGAAGATTCGTGGTGGTGTTTTGAACGTGGCCAATACGCCGCCTCCGTTCTCCAATCAGGCGTATTACTTCCTCGCGGGCTATGATCCAACGTACACCGATCCGCGTGGTCGCACCTACTATCTGAGCGCGGGTTACTCGTTCAAGTAGCACTCTGTAATCGCGCCGTTTTCCAATCGGTGCAGAAGCAATCGGCCCTTCGGGGCCGGTTTTGTTTCCAATTTGATACTGCCAATGGTCTTCAAATGCATGTCCACCTCTATCGAATACTTTGCGCACTTGGCCTTGCGTCGCTGGGCATGACTGCGCCCGCGGTTGCCGAGAGCGAACGTGCTGTACCGCGCGGTTCGCTGGTCATCATGGGCGG
>JBBRVM010000293.1:0-5351 GCA_038246865.1 Burkholderiales bacterium | reverse complement strand
TCCCGGCGCGTCTGTTTACACGACGGTTGAGCCTTGCGCGATGTGTGCCGGTGCGCTCATGCATGCGCGCGTGGGGCGCGTCGTGTGGGGCGCACCAGACCTTAAATTTGGCGCGGCGGGCAGCGTGGTCGATCTGTTTGCGGAGACGCGGCTGAATCATCACGCCCGTTCGGTGGTGGGTGGCGTCCTTGCTGCCGAATCGGCTTTGCGACTGAAGAATTTTTTTGCCTCAAAGCGAGGTCTGGATACGCCCGTGAAACCTGAATTCAAAGTAAAAACTGCGACCTGGCCTGATGACCAGTCAACGCTCAAAGCCATTCGCTATGAGGTGTTTGTTGAGGAACAAAAAGTGCCGGCGGAGGAGGAGATTGACGCGCACGATCCCATCTCCATTCATGCAATTGCATGGACCGATGGCAAGGCGGCTGGCTGTGGTCGTTTGCTGCCGGACGGGCACATCGGGCGCATGGCGGTGCGTAAACCCTATCGCGGTCTCGGGGTCGGAGCATTCGTATTGCAGCACCTGATGGAGCGCGCGCGTCAACGCGGCGATCGCGAGGTCGTTCTATCGGCGCAGACGCATGCGATGGGCTTCTACGAGAAGTTTGGATTTATGGTGGAGGGGGGCGAGTATCTTGACTGCAACATTCCGCATCGCGACATGCGAAAAGTTTTATAGGAGGAGCCAGCGATGAGGGCAACATTCAGGGGAATAGTGATCATGGGACTTTTCGCGACAATTCTGACGCTGGTGGGATGTGACCGCGTCGCGACCGGCGAACTCAAGGCCGGACAATCAACGGTTGCTGACCTGAAGGCCAAGATGGGCGAACCGGCCAGTGTGAATCGCGAGGGCGACAAGGAAATCTGGGAGTATCCGCTTGGCCCGGAGGGCGTGCGCACCTACATGATGACGGTCAACGCCCAGGGCACCGTTGAAAAGATTGATCAGGTGCTTGTCGAGGCCAATTTCAAACGCATTCAACCCGGCATGACCATCACCGAAGTGCGGCGAATTCTGGGCCGCAACAGCAAAGAGCAGCGCTTCGGCATGACGCCGAGTGAATTGACGCACAAGTACAAATTCATCACCGGCACCGAAGATCAATACTTCGACGTGACCTATAACGCCGAGGGCCGCGTGAAAGAAGTGGGCTACGACCAGTTCAGCTTACAAAAGGGTACGTCGCGCTAATCGGTCGCTACGTTCGCATCGGTTGCGCTACGTACAACAGCGTGACCTGCCGTTGTCACTCGTGATGATCAGTGATGGTTACGGCGTTGTCATCACGTAATCGAGCACCGCCTGCGCATGACCCGCAACTTTGACGCGGCGCCACTCGTGAACAAGCGTGCGATTCGGGCCGATGATGAAGGTGCTGCGCTCGATGCCGCGAACCTGCTTGCCGTACATGTTCTTCATCTGGATGACGTCAAACTGGCCGCATAACGTCTCTTCAGCATCAGAGATCAGCGCAAAGGGAAAGCCGTGTTTTGCGCAAAAATTGTCGTGTGATTTGACACTGTCGCGCGAGACGCCGACAACGAGGGCATTGGCCTTGACGAATTTCTCGTGCAATGCCGCAAAGTCAATGCCTTCGGTCGTGCAGCCGGGGGTGCTGTCCTTCGGATAGAAATACAGGACGACGATTTTGCCTTCAACCTTGTCTGTGTGCTCGGACAATTTGAAGCGACCGCCGCCATTGGTGGGAAGATCGAAATCGGTAACTTTTTTGCCTGGCATGATGACTCCTAAAAACTAGAGGCGCATGGATTTGTTGAGATTCGCGAGGTAAGGCAAGCCCTGTTTGACCATCGTGCCCGACCGACCCGGCACCTCGGCCCAGTCTAGCTCGCAGTAAGGCAGGGCGTCCGTGTTCAACGTATCAAAATACGTTCCAGTGCTGACCACGCTGTAGCCCTGATCGCGCCAACCCGCTAGCAGTCGCTCCATCACGGGCAGCAGCGCCATGCCTTCGAGCTCGGCGTGCAGCGTGAACACATGATCGCGGCGATTGTGTGCGGTTAACTGCAGCAAATGTTCATGCACATTTTCGACCGTGCGGCCGTCAAGACCGATCAGTTCGTCAAGCGTTGGCAGCGTGCCTGTGACTTGCGGCACTGGCAGGGCTTCACCTTTCACCAGCGGCCAGAACACATTGCCAGTGTCTGTGTCTTTCGCAGGTGTCAGCTTCGGGGGATCGGAGCGCACGTCGCTGGCGTAGCGATAGCCGAGCGTGCCCTGATGGCGCAGCGCCTCCACGCTCATCTGCCAGCCCGCCGCACCCCACGTCTGCGCGGGTTGACCGAACACCTGTGTGAACCGCTCATGGGCCCGATCCATCTCGCCACGTGCCCATTCCGGGGACTTTTTCATAACACTGTCTTGCCAGCTCACGTGATCCCAGCAGTGAATGCCGCACTCAAACCCAGCGTCGCGGGTGGCTTGCATCGGCTCGGCGGCGCGCTTGCCGATGTCCGGTCCGGGGATCAACGTGCCATAAAGCAGCGTCTTCAGGCCGTAGTTGGAGCGCACCGAAGTGCGCCGCACCTTAGCCAGAAATCCGGGTCGAAAAATACGCTTGATCGCACGGCCCGTATTGTCGGGACCCATTGAAAACAGGAAGGTCGCGCCGACTTGCTCACGTTTGAAAAGCTCGACCAGACGTGGCACGCCTTCGAGCGTTCCGCGCAAGGTGTCAACGTCGACTTTGAGACAGAGAAACGGCATTACGCTCGCTGGGCCTAGCGCGTTATGCGCGTTGTGCGGTCGTGATCGCAGCGGCTTCTACGCGATAGGCTTCGAGAATTTTCCGCAATGCGCGCGCCATCGTCACCTTCGGCAGCCAGTCGAGTTCATCGACCGTATTGGTAATGCGCGGTGTGCGGAACTGCATATCCTGGTAACCAACGCCGTAATACGCCACGGCGGACGTGTCCTCGATTTTGCACTTCGCGGCACCCGCTTGATATTCGGGGTATTCCGGGGCCAGCTTCAGCAGCATCTCGGCGAGTTCGCGTACGGAATGGTTGTTCGCCGGATTGCCGATGTTGTAGATCTTGCCGGTGGCAATTCCGCGCGGGTTGTCGATAATGGTCATCAGTGCGTTGATAGCGTCCTCAACGTCGGTGAAGCTGCGCCGAGCGCTGCCGCCGTCAACCAGTTGGATCGGTTCGCCGCGAATGATGTGACCGATGAATTGTGTCGTCGCGCGCGCGCCGCCTGGGTTGCTAGCAGTCAGCGAATCAAGCCCTTCGCCAATCCAGTTGAACGGGCGGAACAGCGTGTAATCCAGCTCGCCTTTCAGCCCGTATGCGTGAATGATGCGATCCATCAACTGCTTGGACACCGAATAAATCCAGCGCGGCTTGTTGATGGGACCGACGACGAGGTCTGACGTTTCGGGATCAAACTCGGTGTCCGTACACATCCCATAAACCTCGGAGGTTGACGGGAAGATCAGACGCTTTTTGTGCTTCACGCACATCCGCACAATCGGCAGATTTGCCTCGAAATCGAGCTCAAACACGCGCAGCGGATCGCGCACATAGGTCGCGGGCGTTGCGATGGCCACCAGCGGCAACACGACATCACAGGCAGCCACCTGTTCGTCAATCCAGGCAGTGCTGGTCAACATGTCTCGCTCATGAAAACTCATGCGCGGGTTGTCGAGCATCGATGTCAGCCGGTGACTGCCCAAATCCATGCCAACGATATGCCAGTCCGTTGTTGCAAGAATCGCGCGGCTCAGGTGATGACCAATGAAACCATTGGCGCCGAGGATGAATACTTTTTTCATAGAGAGACCCTGTGTGCAGGCGCTATTGTTTCATGGCTGGCGTTTGTGCAGTTCTTGTAGGAGCGGCATGCCGCGACTCAGGATGGCGGAACAACTGGGGTTCGCATCGCAAAGTTGGGTCGCGACAAAGTCGCTCCTACAAGGACGTTTGCAGGCTTCTTAGCCATTCTTGCGACGCTATGCGATGCAGTGTCTGGCCATCGATAGTGAGCGACAGCGGCTCCAGCAACTTGCCGTCGCCGCAGACGAAGCCGAGTGTGGGTCCGGCGTGCCCAATACTTCCCGGCGGCGCTGAAACTTCTGCGCTATTCACTATTTGCGCCTTATTAACAATCACGCGTGCGTCGCGAAAATCAGCAAACGCACCCGGATAAGGCGGCGCTACCGCACGAATCAGGTTGTAAATTTGCTGTGCCGACCGTTGCCAGTCAATGCGCCCGTCCTCTGGCTTACGACCGGAAAAATAGGAGCCTGATTTCAGATCTAGCGGGACGCGCGGCGCGGTGCCCGCAACGAGCTGCGGCAAGGCGCGAACGAGTGTGATCTCCGCCGCAACGACGACTTTCTGGAAAACCTCATACGCCGTGTCATCCCCCAGAATCGGAACGCTCGACTGCGCGACCAGATCACCCGCGTCGGGCTTCACTTCCATGTAATGCAGCGATGCGCCGGTCTCGGTTTCGCCGTTGATCACGGCCCAGTTGGTGGGCACACGACCGCGATACTCCGGCAGCAGCGAGCCGTGCATGTTGAGCGCCCCGCGTTTCGGTATGCCAAGAATTTCCGCGCCCAGCATCTTGCGGTAATAAAACGAGAACAGGAAGTCGGGCGCAAGCGCGCGAATGCGGGCGACGACATGGGGGTGATTCGCATCGTCGACGGTGATCGCCTCGATGCCGCGATCAGCGCAAACCTCAGCGACTGAGTCGTACCAGATGTTTTCAGTCGGGCTGTCTGCGTGAGTCAATACCAGCGGAACCTGCACGCCCTGATCGAGAAGCACTCTCAGGCAGCGTACGCCTACGTTGTGATACGCGAATACGACTGCCGTGGTCATGCCAGATTGCGCGCCGTCTCGATATCGCTCGCACCCGGTGGGAACTCAGTGGCCGTTTGCTCGACGATGCGATCAATCACATAGCGCGGACGATCCCGCACCTGAAGGTAAATCCGGCCTACGTACTCGCCGACGATGCCCAAACCAAACAACACCATTCCAGTCAGGAAAAATTGCAGGATGTCGCGATCTAGGAGCGCCTTCATCGCATCCCAGAACGGCAACGTAAGACCGCGATAAATCATCAAGACCAGATAGGTGATGACGGAGCCAACGGCAACTGTCATTCCCAAAAGCGAAAAAATCTGCAAAGGCAGCAACGAAAAACCCGTCATCAAATCGAAGTTGAGCCGCAGCAATTGATACAGCGAATATTTCGATTCTCCGGCCGCGCGCTCGGCGTGCGCGACGACCACTTCAGTCGGCGTCATGGAGTAGGTGTAGGCTAGCGCCGGAATGAAGGTGCGAACCTCGCGTGTCTGGTTGATCAGATC
>JBBRVM010000292.1:0-5355 GCA_038246865.1 Burkholderiales bacterium | reverse complement strand
GGTCACGGCGATAGTCACCGCCGGGTACTCGCCCCCGTCCTTGCCCGCTACACCGTGCCATACGTAATTACGTGGTGGCGGCGGGCCGTCGCGAACCGTGGCGACGTCGCGCAGGAACACAGGTTTGGCGCCACGAACGGCGACAATCAGTTCAGAAACGTCACTCGCGTGCTTGAGAAAGGGGCCCGACTCAACCGCGACCGACCGATTGCCAGAAATAAGGTCTCCAACAGGAAGTCCGAGGTTGGCGGACAACAGGGCAGAGCGCAGATCAGAGACGGTGACCCCGACACTTGCCATGCGTGCCGGATCAATTTCTACCAGGATCGCGCGGCCCGGACCTCCGATGGTGGTGACTTCACGAGTTCCATTGACTCGCTTGATGTCCGCCTCGATGCTGTGCGCAACACGCTCCAGATCGTATGCACCGGTAGTCGCTGTCTTGCTGAACAGTGTCAACGTGACAATGGGCACATCATCGATACCCTTCGGTTTGATGATTGGGTCAAGCACGCCGAGACCCTTCGGCAACCAGTCGGCATTCGAATTGACGGTGTCGTAAAGCCGCACGAGTGCTTCGGTGCGCGGCACACCCACTTTGAACTGAACGGTCAGAATCGCGAGGCCGGGGCGCGACACCGACATCACATGCTCAACGCCGGAAATCTGTGCCAGTACCTGCTCGGCAGGGCCGGCGACGCTTTGCTCAACATCGCTCACCGATGCGCCCGGAAACGGAATCATCACGTTTGCCATCGTCACGTTGATTTGCGGCTCCTCCTCGCGTGGCGTGACCACCACTGCAAACACGCCGAGTAGAAGCGCGACCAGCGCTATCAGAGGCGTGATCTGGGCACCCTGAAAAAATGCTGCGATGCGCCCGGAGACGCCCAGTCTTGGCGGCGGCGGTGGTGAAAGCGGAATCATCGGGTCGCTCACCGGATGCGCGCGGCGGCTTGCGGGTCGAGCGCGATACGCTCACCCG
Organism: Burkholderiales bacterium; assembly: GCA_038246865.1. Classification (GTDB taxonomy): domain Bacteria; phylum Pseudomonadota; class Gammaproteobacteria; order Burkholderiales; family Casimicrobiaceae; genus Casimicrobium. Next base: position 4,370 of record JBBRVM010000292.1, on the reverse strand, counting down.
ACATCAGGCCTGCAAGAATTTCGATGCTGTCGCCAGTCGTGCGGCCCACTCGGACCTGCCGCAGCAGCGGACGACCATTGGTATCGAGCACATACAAACCCGTCAACTCGGCGCGCCGGACGAGCGCAGAAACCGGTACAGACAATCGGCTTGCATTCGCGCCGGACGTGGGCAGCCACAGGCGTGCGAACATGCCGGGCGTCAGACCGGCGAGCCCCGATGGCAGATCAAGGCGAACCTGAACGGTATGGGTGCTCGCGTCCACGGTTGGCAGAATCTGTACCTGTGTCGGAGTGATGGATTGAGCGCTTCCGGCGAGGCCGGGAATTTCGGCCCTGACGACCGGATTGGCTGGCATTTGCGCAAGCGTCGTTTGTGGCACCGCACCGGTCACGCGCAGCGCTGCCGGGTCGTAGATCGTGATCAGCGCGCGGCCCGGCATCGCCATGTCGCCAAGTGTCACCTGCACCTCGGAGATGATGCCAGTGTAAGGGGCGCGCACAATGTTGAATCCCGTTTGCGTACGCGCGACGCCGGCCTGAGCAAGCTGCGCATTAACCTGTGCCTGCGTGACCTTGAATTGTGATTCGGCGCGCTCCAGCGCCGCCTGACTGATATAGGCCTTCTGAAAAAGCTGCTTTTGCCGTTCAAAGTCTTTGGTTGCGACGTCGAGCGCGGCTCGCGCCGCCTGCACCTGCGCGTCGCTGGCGACGACGCCCTGATCGGCGGCTCGCGCATCAATGCGTAGCAGCACCTGCCCCGTTTTGACGTTGTCGCCGACTTTGACGTCAAGCTGCGTGATTGCACCCGCCACCTGCGCCGAGATAACCGTCTGGCGAACGGCCTCTACTGTGGCGTCGAAGCTCGTACTGTCGGTAGCAGCCGCAGCCTTCACTTGCAACGACGCCAACTCTGGCGTGGTCGTTGCCGAATTGACTGTGGTCGACAGCATCGCCGCGAACAGCGTGGAAAGCAGAATTGATGAGAGATTTGGCACGGGGTTGAATATTCCTGAACGTATCGGTGGTGCTAACTGCGGGAGCATTTGAGCGCTGGACTTGTTCTCTGGGGTCTATACGGTGTATTATTTGCGCACTTAGTTAAATAGTCAAGCAGGCAATTACGCATTTAATTGCAACCTTGACCCAGATCAAGCCAAAATGGCAGCCTCATCACAACTCATCTGCTCGCGAATGGAAGGTCTTCCCGAAGAAGCGCTCAAACAGGTCGCCGCCTACTTTCAGGTGCTGTCAGAGCCGACGCGCCTGCAGATCCTCAATCTGTTGCGGGAGAAGGAGCGCAATGTCGGCGAACTGGCACAGTTGTGCGGCTATACGTCTGCCAATGTGTCGCGTCACCTGACGCAGCTCACGCAACACGGGCTCGTGTCGCGCGAGAGTCGCGGCAACAGCGCGTACTACCGGATTGCCGATCCGGGCGTTTATCAGCTCTGTGATCTGGTCTGCGGCAACATCGCGCGGCAACTGGAACGCGCGGCCAAAGGGCACGCTTTGTTCACCGTGAATTCGGGCTGATTGGCGCTTCGTTTGCACCGTGCTGATGACGGGTCACGCCCGAAAGCGTCAGCGACCTGCGGGCAAACGTACGTCTAACCAAAGTATTCCCTTTAGAAAATAGAGCTGCCTCATGCAACCCATTCAATGGTTCGACCCCGAAACGTCGACGTTCACTTACCTGCTCATCGATGAAGCCACACGCGACGCGGTGCTGATCGACCCTGTCGATACACAACTTGAGCGCGACCTCGCCGCACTCAAGGAGCACAACGTTCGCCTCTGCTGGATTCTTGAGACGCATGCCCACGCCGATCACATCACGTCTGCGGGGCAGTTAATCGAGCACACCGGTGCACAGGCGGCAGCGCCTGCAGGCTGCGGCATTCAGTCGGCTGCGCGACAACTGCAGGAGGGCGACACGATTGAGTTTGGCGGCGAATCGATCAAGGCGATCCACACGCCGGGGCATACGGCGGGGAGTATGTCGTTTCTGTGGCGAGCCAATGTGTTTACTGGCGATACGCTACTGATCGACGGCTGTGGTCGCACCGACTTTCAGTCAGGCTCAGCCGACGCGCTGTACACCAGCGTCACCGAGCGGTTGTTCACACTACCGCCCGAAACCGTTGTCTGGCCTGGACACGACTACAAGGGGCGCACGCAAAGCAGCATCGGTCATGAGCGAGCACACAACAGTCGCCTCGCCCACAAAACCCGCGCCGAATTTATCGCAATCATGGATGCGCTGCACTTGCCAAAACCGCGCCGCATTGATGAGGCCGTGCCCGCGAATCTGTGGCTTGGCGTGCAGCATCACGCGGGCGCAGTGGACGATGATGCGCCGAAGATGGCTGCGGGTTACGCTGGCGACATATCGCCTGAACTGGCGTGGCGCTGGTGGCAATCGGGCAAGGCGGTGCTGGTGGATATTCGCACTCAGGCCGAGCGCGAATGGGTCGGCTTCGTGCCGGACGCGCTGGTCGTAGCGTGGAAGCAGTGGCCCGGCATGGCGATGAATCCGGATTTCGATGCGCAGATTCGCGCAGTGGTAGACGCGTCAGGCGGCAAGCCGCTGGTGATGCTCTGTCGTTCTGGCGTGCGCTCGATTGCATCGGCCAAACGTGCGACCGAACTGGGGCTCACCGCGTACAACATTCTCGAAGGATTCGAAGGCGATCCCGATGCAGTCGCGCATCGCGGCTCGCGCGGCGGTTGGCGCTATCGCGGGTTGCCGTGGCGACAGAACTGAGTCGTACTACTTAAAAATCGGCAGCAAGAAAATCGCAATATTCACAAAAAACGCAGCGATCCACACGAGTGATCTAGCGCTCTGTTTCGCCGTCACATAAAGCCACACGTAAATCACTCGAAGCACGATAAACGCCACCGCCAGCGCATTCGGCAACCAGCCAATCACGCCCAGCATGTGGCTCACGATCACCGCGGCGGCGAAAAACGGCAGCGCCTCCCAGCTATTTTCCTGCGCGGCCTGCGCCCACTTTTTGAAGCCCTGCTGCTTTGCAAGCCAGTCGCGCGGACTGCGGTTGTCGTAGCCGCCGTCCTTGTGCGACACGTACATATCCCTGCCCTTGGCAAGGCCAGCGCAGACAATCGGCGTGAGCGTCGCCAACAAGATGCAGAACAGCGCGATGGTCATTACGAGACTTCCTTTGATAATTTTAGTTAACAGCTTTTCGCTGTATCCCTTACTGCACCGGGGCTGATCGCTTAAAAGCCCACGCATCGACTTATCGCGTTTACGGGCGCTATCCCTTATGTAGCGGTGCTTACAGCGATAAGTTCGTTATTACAATCCGAGTGCGGCGATGCCCGCTTTGGCGATCTGCACATCTTCTGCTGATTTCACACCCGATACGCCGACAGCCCCGACAAACTGGCCTTCCACGATGATTGGCACGCCGCCTTCGAGCGGTGTGACGGGCTGCACCGACAGGAAAGAAACGCGTCCTTCGTTGATCATTTTTTCGTACACACCGCTCTCGCGGCGTCCGATTGCTGAGGTAATCGCCTTTTGTGGCCCGATCCATGCGGAGACAGGCGCCGCGCCGTCCAGCCGCTGCAGCCACAGCAAATGCCCGCCATCGTCAACAATGGCGATGGTGACGGCCCAATTGTTTTTCACGGCCTCGGCTTCCGCCGCTGCCGCAATTTTTTTGACATCGTCAAGGGTCAATACGGGTTTCGTCTTCATACGGTTTTTTCTTTTAGTTTCATGAGTGCGGAATACTTGAGCAACAACTGTTCATTGCTCTCGATATAGTCGCCGTTGACCGGGATGCAGTCCACGGGACACACTTCGCGGCACTGCGGCACGTCGAAGTGGCCCACGCATTCGGTGCACTTCGCGGGATCGATCACATAGAACTCCGAGCCCATGCTGATTGCGTCATTGGGACATTCGGGTTCGCACACATCGCAGTTGATGCATTCGTCGGTGATCATTAAAGCCATGCCGCTATTTTAGGCGGCGTGGCTTCTCTCGCGGACGGCCGGCGACTGCTCGTGGAGCTGGCTGTGAGCAGCGTTCGTGGCTCTTGCGACGGTTAGTCCCCGTTCGCCTTGCGCTCAGCGACTTTCCGTTTGAGCGCTTCAGCCACCACGGGGTGCACAAAGCGTCCGAAATCGCCGCCGAAAAACGCCACTTCGCGCACGATGGTTGCGGAGATAAACAGATATTTTTCCGACGGCGTGAGAAACACCACCTCAACGCTCGGGTCCATGCCGCGATTCATGCCAGCCATCTGAAATTCGTATTCAAAGTCGCTCACCGCGCGCAGGCCGCGCATGATGATGCTAGCGTTTTGCTGATGTACAAAATCAAGTAGCAAACAG
>JBBRVM010000291.1:0-5358 GCA_038246865.1 Burkholderiales bacterium | reverse complement strand
GTTGCGACGGAGCGTGCGACGCGAATTCCCACTTCATCGAAGGCAAAGGATGCGCTTACGGCTACTGCACTCAAGCGCCAGCGCTCTGCCAGGCCCGCCGTCTCGCACGCGTCGTCGCCACGCATTTCGGCGACCCATGATGCCGCGAGCGCGAGATCATCCTGCTTTTTGAACGCGGCATTCGTCGGACGCAGGTGATCGAGTTGCAGTCGCGACAACTCCAGCACCATCACTAATGCCGGGTCGAACTTCACGTAGTCCAACGCTTCGAAGCGCGCATCCAGTGTTACGTCACATACAAATGGCGTGATCCGAAAAATGCACGGCAAATCTGCTTTGGCAAACGCAACCTGTGTCTCGGCGAGATTGACTGCAAACGGCCGCGTGGAAGGGTAGAAAGCATTGACGCAGCGCGAGCGCTTGGCGAGGCCCGGCGACAGCCCAACGCTCCAGCCGTCAATCATCAGTCCGCGATCGGGCCGCGAGGCGTTCTGGGAGATTTCTTCGAGTCGGCGCAGGTTGATTTCGGAGGGCATTGCGGGACGGACTAGAAGGGCGACTTGGCAGTGTAGCTTTTTAGTGAAAGCTCCACTGCACAGGTGCTTAGCTCAATAATTGGTTAATCTCGACTTTGAAAAGAATGTGCCTTTAGCCCCAATGCAGTGGTCGTTGCAGAAAAAAGCTGATACTCGCTGAAAGGGTTTCGCAGACACGTGCCTTGCACCATCGCGACATCAAACATGCCGCGCCCGCTAAGGCCATTCTTCGGATTTCGGCAGCGTCGCGTCCGACGCTGCCGCGTGCTTTTGGTTTGCCTTCATGCACGTGCCGCGAAAACTGTGGGCAGCTTGCGCCGCCAGAAAAGATTGCAAAATTCCTTGTGCGACCGTAGCGAGCGGCTCAAAGGCGAGGCCGAAGTTGCCAACATCGGCGCACAGGAACCGCAATGTACGCTCTGGTACATGAGGATTCCGAGCACTGGGTAACGTTGGATTTGAGTCGCGCAGTAGGTCGAACAAGGAATTTCAGGTGAGGACTTGCACCTCGCGCACTAGCCGCACCTCTAGCGCACGCGAACTTACCGGGAGCAACGCCAGACCTACGGGTAGGAGGGGCAGGCCTTGCGTCCGTCAGCCGAGCTTTACGATGTTCACTCCTGTGTGCTCTGGATGTGCGAACAACGATCGGTTGCGTGACACGGTATGACCGTGTCTTCCTGAAAACGGGTTGGGTCTGACGCACGGCGAGGTGCATCGAACCGGAAAAAGTGCCGGTTGCGTCCGGCGTTCTGAGCGCTCTCAATGCGCCTCGAACTGCTTCTCGGATGACTCGCCCGCACGCGATCTGTGTGCTGGGAGGGTCATCCGCTGGGTGGCTTACAACAGCCGCTGCATCAACGCTGCTTCCGACTGCCTACGCGCAGGGCTTTCCTGCGGGTCGGTGTCAGTTGCGTATCGTGCAGGGCGTGCTGCTTCTGGTGTCGTGATGCTTGCGGGTTGGGCGATTGCGCGCTCTGGACGGGCAGTCGGTTGCACTGTGCGCAACGACAACTCGCCAAAGATTCGCCATCGCTCTATCAATGTGAAATCAACTAAAACCATGATTGAAAAGTCCTGAATCCGATTAATTGTTTGTGGGTGCTGGGTTAAGCGGAGCGTTTCATATTTCATTTGGCAATGGTGCGCCAAAAAACAAAAAACCCCGAGGTCAGAAGACTTCTCGGGGTTTTCGGGTGAAACCTGTTTGCTGCTTTACGCGCTAGGCGCTCCTGCTACAAACATTCGAGTCGTCTGGCCACCAGGGCCATTAATAAAATTCAGTCCAGCTTTCGGGCTGGTCAGTGCGCTGAGATAGCCACCAACCGTCGCCATGAATCGCTGCATGCCATTACTCATGACCCACGCACGCAAGGCAAGCACGCACGAGCGCGCTGCATGGTGCAGGGCTTGGGTGTTGATGTTGCGTTGGGTTGTCATGGTTGGAACATGCTCCTTCGGTCAGTCGGTGACAAACTTAAAACAGTTCGTCGGATTAGTCGATATCTGAATTGTGTACGACTACGAATGTTGTGTCAAAAACTATTTTACGAGCCGAATTGAAGCGCGAAGTTGTCGTTGCTTTTTTGCAACGGCGACCGCTTCCATCTCGTCACGCAGCGCCATGATCGCGGTTTCGACGGCCTGTGTCTCTGTGTCCGCATCCAGCAGCCGAACCAGCTGTTGCAGCGCTTTGTTCGCCTCCGGTTTGAGGCGAAAGGTCTTTCGCGCACCGCCCTGTTTAACCAACGCTTTCAGCGATTCCTGCACCCGATAGGTCGCGTCAGTTCCTTCGGGGTGAATTCTTTCTCGTGACATCCGGTGAATTGTAGGCGACTACGCTTGAACAGGGTGAAGAGGTTCGTAAGAGCTTCCACGTCGCTGCCGCACTGAGCCCAGCGGTAGCATCTTGACCACGACCGAACATAAGGACAAGACATGGACAAAACGCGTATCGCCATTGCCGGAGCGGGCTACATTGGTCAGGCGCATATGGCGGTCGCTCAAGCGAGCCGCACTGTCATGCTTTCCGCCGTGATTGACCCGTCGCCCGCAGCCGTTGCGGTGGCTGCGAAAGCGGGCGTCGCGCTCTTTCGATCGCTTGAAGAGATGCTTGCCCAGGACCGCCCGGATGGCGTTGTCCTGGCAACCCCGAATCAGCTGCATGTGCCGCATGCCATGCTCTGCCTTGATGCGGGCTTGCCGATGCTGCTGGAAAAGCCGATTGCTGCAACCGTGGCAGAAGCCGAAACGTTGGCTGATGCCGTCGAGAAATTGGGTGGGCGAGTGCTCATCGGCCATCACCGTGCGCATAGCCCGATCATGGCGAAGGCGCGTGAAGTGATTCAGTCCGGCAAACTCGGGCGACTGGTTTCAGTGATGGGCAGTGCGCTGTTTTTCAAGCCGGACCAATACTTTATCGATGGTGCGTGGCGGCGCGAAATCGGCGGCGGTCCGGTGCTGCTCAATATGATTCACGAAGTACACAACCTGCGCATGCTCTGCGGCGAGATCGTTGCGGTGCAGGCGTTTTCGTCCAACGCAACGCGCGGGTTTGCCGTGGAGGATACAGTCGCGATTAACCTGCGATTTGCCAATGGCGCGCTGGGTACCTTCATGCTCTCAGATGCCGCTGCCTGCGCCCGGAGTTGGGAGCAAACCTCGCAAGAGAACAAGGCCTACCCGAGCTACGCTGACGAGGACTGCTACGTCATTAGCGGCACCGCCGGTACCCTGTCGATCCCCACGATGCGACTTAAAACCTATCCAAGCCGCGAAGAAAGCTCATGGTGGAAGCCGTTTGAGGAGAGCGTCGTCGGCATGGTGCGCGACGATCCGATCAAGCACCAGATGGAGCATTTCGGCGCAGTCGTTCGTGGCGAAGCCGCACCGATTGTGAGCGCCCGCGACGGGTTGCAAAATTTGCGCATTACCGAAGCGGTTATGGAGGCCGCCAGAACCGGTCAGGTTGTGTATACGGCTTAGAACTTGTTCTTAAGCAAAAATATCAGGACAATAAAAAACCGACCTGCGGCGGTCGGTTGTTCTGTGTTCGGTGGTGGAGAGGAGGACTACCACACACTCCGCTATACGCCATAGCGGATGGGCCTGTTGTGAAAGCACAAGACTGAGTTACCCCAAAAGTAACCCCGTGTTAGCAGCGCCGACTCTACTGTTTCGATGCGATTTTCTTCGCTTTCGGTCTGGCCCTTGCAGGTTTAGACTCGCTCAAGGCAGCCGCCGCTTCGATCTTCCCGTCCCGCTCGATGTCGCGTCCGATTTCCGCAAACGTCATAGTCGGCAGTAACCATGCACCCCGTGCACAACGTCCGGAAATCAATGCCACCATTTCGCGCAGCGAGCCGTACAGCATCGAACAGCCTGTGACGGCGGCAGTGGCTGTAATATTTAGTGGCGTCTGTGTCTCTGCGAAGCGGGTAACTCGAACCCGCCCTGACAATTCTGCGTCAACGCTGTAAGGGTGACTACTTCGTTTGTCAGCCACAGTTTTGTATTTGATTTGTAGCAAATATTCAAATTCGTCGTTGTCTTCACGAATCACTGCGATTCCGAACTCGAAGTTGATTTCCATTGAGAACTCAGCTTTCTGAGTTTTCTTGGGCCAATCGCTCTTCGAGGGCGCTACAGAAATATGTTCGAAGTTGGCTTCTAACAACTGTATTGGACTAAGCTGCATTTTCGTAACTCTCTTGAAATCCGATTTTCTGTTGTATGCGTTCGAACCTGAACACACTAGACGGAAGTTCGAGCTTCGGGCTGAGCGGCAGTTGCACGGTTAGCCGCCCTTTGAAAAGCGATTTCTTGACGTCATTGCAAACAACTACCTGAGGTTTAGACTTTTCCCACCTCTGCGCGATTCGACGAGCTTGTTCGTCGCGAAAAACTACGTCGAAGCTTTGACCGCACGCTTTAGCGACATGGCCAATCGTATCGAGCGTGAGATTTTCGTCTCCAGAGAAAACTTGCGAGACGCGCGCGCGGGACCAGCCGAGTCGACCAGCAAGTTGAGACTGATTCAATCCACACGAAGCCATAACGCCTTGAAGGTCGGCGGCTACTGCGGTACGCGTCAGGGCGCTACTGACGTCAATTCCGTCAGACGACAACGCCTTAAACAAATTGGCTTTGCTATTCATTTTTACTCTCCCTGCTAACCCAATCTATTGAACTTGAAGCTTCTGCTTGCAAAAATGCTTCAATTCGACTCTGTGCCAGTGCTTTGGTTGCTTTGCTGTACTTGCCTTCGCGCTTCGCAACGGCACAGGCCAACAAAACAATCTTCCCTGAGGCTAAATAGAAAAGTACCCTTACGTTCCCTTTTCGATATCGCCACACGGTTTCCGTTCTCTGAGAAGTCGGCGAGCGGAAATCGAATGCTTTGTGCAGGGTTTTCTCATCGCACATGGTCTGCAAAGGTTTGCCGTTTTGCGCCAATTTCGACAGATGAAAAACCGCTTGCAAACCTTGCGTTTGATCCGTTGTCGAATCGAGTTTCTCCAACTCTCCCCATATCATCGCTGAGTCTGTCCCCAGCGCTTCGCACTGTGAAATCAAACGATAGCGAGCTAGATTCCTCGTCGAGGGGTCGAGAACCTTTTCTGGTCGAAAATCGTCGGGGAACAGCTCAACAAAGTGCGTCGACGATTTCAACATGGTGTTTAGTTTAAGCTTAACAAGTGGATTGTGCAAATCAAAGTGCCATTTGCGCCAAACGACACAGGCGAACGCGCGTACTGTCCCGAATTTCAGCTTGGAGTGAACGTAACGAACGTTCGAAAAGGACATTTGTGTGCGATCTGGG
>JBBRVM010000290.1:0-5363 GCA_038246865.1 Burkholderiales bacterium | reverse complement strand
TCGGACTAACACTGACCTCGGTTTACGACCTCGTGCAGCGCGAAGATGGCTCACTGATCATGGTCACACAGTGCATGCCGTCAACCACTCCGTTTCAGCGCTACGGCATCTGCCTTGCCGCGTTTGACGCAAACGGCATCCCCTCCGCGCAGTTTGGTGGACAAGCCACCCGGCTCCTCGATACCGAACCCCAGCCCGTGGGCGGCAGTTCGCTGGCAAGCTGGGCCGGCGACAGCGCCGCGCTGACCGGTGACAGCAAATTGGTTACCGTCGGCAGCTGCTTTGCGGGCGTCAGCTCAGCCCAGAGTTGTATCGCACGCATCCAGCTCGAAAATCCGCAAGGCACCCGTTGCACCGCCGATATTGACGGTAGCAATACGGTGAACGCCCTGAGTGACGGCATATTGCTGATGCGCATGTTATTTGGACTGTCCGGCACACCGGCCTTCATCGGCGCACTGTCACCCAATGCAAATCGTCTCAGTTGGCCCGCACTGCGTGACTACGCTGCGCTGCATTGCAAAGTACCGGTGGCACCTTGACCGGCGGGCGATTCAAATCAACGGCGGCTTGCTCAATAGCCGTAGTGGCCCACCACAAATGATTTTTGGAGACGCCCAAGAGACTGAGGTTTGGTTCATTCGTCCAATTTGGTTATCATTAGGCATCGCCGATTTGAAAGAAACAGCTTGCGGGCGAGATTGCAGTCACAACTGCGATCAAAATTGCTAAAGCGACGTCAGAGCAGACTCCTCTATTCGTCTCACGACAAGCCCGCAAGCCCACCTTAAACGGTATTTAGCTTCCGGGCTTTTTTGTTGCTGATGATTTATGGATATTGCTACTGACTCGGTCGGCTTCGTCTCGCCGCGGAAAATCGCGTTCGAAACCCCACTGATTTTCGTCTCGGGGGCAACGCTCCCCAGATTTGACTTGATGGTGGAAACGTATGGCGAACTCAATGCTTCGCGCACCAACGCGGTACTCGTATGCCACGCGCTGTCGGGGCATCACCACGTCGCCGGTTTCTATAGGGACGCGCCCGACCCGTCAAAGTCCGAAGGCTGGTGGGACAACCTGATTGGTCCGGGCCGTCCGCTCGATACACGCAAATTTTTTATCATCGGCGTGAACAATCTCGGTGGTTGTCACGGCTCCACAGGGCCTGGCACGATCAACCCAGCGACGAACCAGCCGTTCGGCAGTGAGTTCCCAATCGTGACTGTGCCCGACTGGGTGCGCACGCAAGTACAGCTGGCCGATCACTTCGGCATCGAATCCTTCGCCGCGATTCTCGGCGGCTCGCTCGGTGGCATGCAGGCGATGCAATGGGCGATTGATTTTCCGGAGCGCGTGCGCAACGTGCTGGCCATCGCCGCCGCGCCCAAACTCTCCGCAGAAAACATCGGTTTCAACGAAGTCGCGCGGCAGGCGATTCGCTCTGATCCAGATTTTCTTGACGGCGATTTTTACGCGCATGGCGTCGTGCCCAAACGCGGCTTGCGGTTGTCGCGAATGCTCGGGCACTTGACCTATTTATCCGACGACTTGATGGGCGAAAAGTTTGGTCGAGTACTCAAAGGCGAGGACTATCAGTTCGGTTTCGATGCGGAGTTTGAGGTGGAGAGTTACCTGCGTTATCAGGGCGACAAGTTCGCCGGATACTTTGATGCAAACACATATTTGCTGATGACGCGAGCACTGGACTACTTCGATCCGGCGCGTGCGTTTGGCGGTGATTTAGGCGCAGCATTCGCCAAAAGCAGAGCCAAATTTTTCATCGCAGCGTTCACCAGCGACTGGCGCTTCTCGCCGGCGCGTTCGAAGGAAATCGTTCGTGCATTGCTCGCAAACAAGCACGACGTCAGCTTCGCCGAAATTGAATCAGTCGAGGGTCACGATTCGTTCCTGATGCCGATCCCGCAGTACCACGCGCTCCTGCGCGCAACTTTCGAAGGGATCAAAGTATGAGCGCCAATTACGTCCGCCCCGACTTTGATGTGGTCACCAACTGGGTGCCACACGGCGCATCTGTGCTCGATTTGGGCTGTGGAGACGGTGAGTTATTGGCGCGGCTGCAACGTGAGCGGGGCAGCATTGGTTACGGCGTCGAGATTGAAGACGGTGCAGTGCTCGCCTGCCTGAAGCGTGGCCTGAATGTGCTGCAAGGCAATATCGAAAGCGGACTCAACCTGTTCGACGACGGCGCATTCGACGTGGTGATTTTGTCGCAGACGTTGCAGGCGACACGACATACAGAGGCGCTGGTGCGTGAGGTATTGCGTGTCGGCAAAAGCGCCATTGTGACGCTGCCGAATTTCGGGCATTGGTCTGTTCGCTGGCAGCTTGGTGTGGGCGGGCGCATGCCGGTATCAAAACGTCTGCCTTATCAATGGTACGACACGCCAAACGTGCACTTTTCGACGATCACGGACTTCGACGTGTTCTGCGCCGACAAGGGCATCACGGTCGAGCGGCGAGCGGCGCTGGCCCGTGGCCGCGTGATTACGTTTTTGCCAAATGTACGCGGCGAGACGGCGGTGTTTCAGATTCGACGGTAGAGCGGCTCGCGCCGCTCCTGCATTTCCGAAAATTACCTGACTGTGATCGTAATCCGCTCGCTCATCACGGGTGGGTGATGCGGGATGTGATTTTGATCCCCGAGCAACAATTGCAGCGTGTGTTTACCGGGTGTCATTGGCAACGTGACCTCGGTCTGCCCCAGACCAAAATGGCGAAACTGATCGCTATTAGGGATCGGAGTGTTGATATCAATCGAGCCTACGTCAATCAGCAGATGATGATGCCCCGTGCCTGCTCGTTCGATGCCAGCTGGCGCGACGCCCATGCCGCTCAACCCGAATTGAACCGTCACCGGCGAAGCAACGCTGTCACCGTTTTTAAAGTTGATGAAATACAGCTTCGCGTCCGCGGCGGCGGCGACTTTTTCGTAGCCTGCGGCAAGCTTCGGCGTGCTCACCGTGACTTTCATCGGCTCGGTGGGGGCGACCGTGGTGACCGCTGTGGTTTGCATTGCGCCGTTTTGTGCACAGGCCCCCAGTGTCAGAATCAGGCCGACAGCGAATGCCGTCTGGGTAAATTTAGATGTCATGCTTGGTACTCCTTTTAACGCCGCGAGCGTAGCAGTTCGCAAGCGGGTGAGCAAGACTGAAGGGCGATGGCCGTCGCAACGCGGGCGGTGTTCGTGATGGCGCGGGCATTGCTCGCGATTATGCGGGGGCACTGTGCTACCGTCGCTTGTTGACACCCGATTCCGGCCCAGCGCAGATTAGCGAAGCGTGTGCGACGGAGCCCCGCAATTTTCAAGGAGACCCACCCGTGACACGACTTTTCATTGCGGCTAGCGCATCCTTAACGACCCTCGCCGTGCTCGGGCTTGCTGGCTGCAAGAGCATGACCGAAGAAAAAAAACCTGTCGTCGCGGTGGCCGAGATGATGCCGACCACCGCTGCCATCGCAGCCAATCTGAAGCCCAGCGGAACCGTCACGCTAACGCAAGTCGGCACCAATCGTGTGTTGATCAAAGCCGAGATCAGCGGGCTCAAGCCGTATTCCGAGCACGGCTTTCACGTGCATGCGGTGCCCGACTGTTCGGGCGATGGCCTGAAGACGGGTGGGCACTTCAACCCGGACGGCCACCCGCACGGCGACCCGTCGCACATCCTGCGTCACGCCGGGGCGATGTTCAACATCAAAACTGACGGGGCAGGCGTGGGCACGACGCGCCAGGAAGTTGACACCATTACGCTCGGCCCCAGCACCGACAAGTACAGCGTGATTGGAAAGCCGCTGATCACGCACCGCGACCCGGATGATTACGTGTCGCAGCCGCTCGGAAACGCGGGGCCGCGCGTGAGCTGCGGCATTATCAAACTCGTGCCAGCGCCGTAACTGCACCAGCAGCCTTTCGCTACGCGCTCCATTGCATAGGGGCTTAGAGGACAAAACGCCAAAAGTTGACTTCTGTCGTTTTTCGCTTCTATCCCCCGATCAGCGGTTATTACAAAGAAAAGCTGGAGGCAGCAATCTTTCCCGGGCGATGCGATCAGGCCGCAAACTTGACCGCTAACGCTGCGATGCGCGCGCCAAACACCTCCGCCGTTTTGAAGTCGCTGGCGGCGATGCCTTCGACGCCCTGATCGACGTTGGCCTGAACCATCAGGCCGCTGTACGAACCAACGCGGTTCAAGTCGTCAACGCTGCCTTTGCTGTTGTTGAAGCCCGGCATCTGACCGAGCGGTGCCCACAACATCGTATGTTGTCCAGCGAAAATCATGAACTGTTGCAACGTTGCGAGCTTGTCGCCGGAATACGCGCCAGATACGGTGAAACCCGCAGCCAGCTTCTCTTTCCAGCCCTGTGTGAACCACACCTTGGCGCTGGCTTCCATGAATTTTTTCATCTCTGCTGAAGCCGAGCCCATGTAAGTTGGCGCACCGAAGATGATGGCGTCGGCGGCGGCCAGTGTGTCCCAATGCTGATCCGCATCGGCGACGCTCACGAGCGTAACGGCTGCCCCTGCGACGCTGGCAGCGCCCTTCTGCACCGACTCCGCGACTGCTTTGGTGTGGCCGTAGCCGGAGTGATAGACGATTGCAACTGATGCCATGATGATTCCTTGGTGTTTGGGAGGAGTAAAAATTATTGAAGCTGACCGAGATCGAAAAGCAGCACTTCGGCTTGCGTGCCGTCGTTGATCGCAACCCGTGACTCGTTCACCAGCATGGCGGCATCGCCTTCCGACAAAGCGGTGCCGTTCACGTGAACCGATCCGCGCGCAATGTGCACATAGACCTGACGTCCGGCGGCCACATCGTGCGTCGCCGATTCCGCGCCATCGAACAGGCCGGCAAACATGCGGGCATTTTGCTGAATGGTCACTGAACCGTTCGCACCATCTGGCGACGCAACTAAGCGCAATTTGCCGCGCTTGTCCGCCGCGTCGTAGAACTTCTGTTCGTACGAAGCCGGGCCGCCGGTGCGATTAGGGATGATCCAGATTTGCAGGAGATGCGTGCGCTGATCCGCGTTCGGGTTGAACTCGCTGTGGCGGATGCCAGTGCCCGCGCTCATGCGCTGAACTTCACCGGGCACGATATTGCCCGCGTTGCCGAGCGAGTCCTTGTGCACCACCGCGCCTTCGAGCACGTAGGTGACGATTTCCATGTCTTTGTGACCATGCGTGCCAAAGCCCTGACCCGGCGCAATATAGTCGTCGTTGATCACCCGTAGCGGCCCGAAGTGCACATGCTTCGGATCCTGATATTCAGCGAACGAAAAACTGAACCGGCTTTGCAACCAGCCGTGATCGGCCTGGCCGCGGTCTTCGGATTTGCGTAGTG
>JBBRVM010000289.1:0-5372 GCA_038246865.1 Burkholderiales bacterium | reverse complement strand
CTCGGACTACCTCGTCCAGGCCTCGGTCAGTTTCGCGAAGGCCATGGGTGTGAGCGATCTTGTCATCGGCCTGACCGTCGTCGCCGCTGGCACCAGCATGCCCGAGGTGGCCACTAGCATCACGGCTGCAATCAAGGGCGAACGCGACATCGCAGTAGGCAACGTCGTCGGCAGCAATACGTTCAACATCCTGGGCTGCCTTGGCTTGTCGGGACTCGTGTCAGGCGACTTGGGCCTGATGATGGCACCGTCGCTGCTCGCGTTCGATATCTGGGTGATGCTGGCGGTGGCCCTGGCCTGCCTACCGGTGTTCATGACAGGTCGCGAGATCGCGCGCTGGGAAGGCGGCGTCTTTCTCGGCTATTACGTCGCCTACGTTGCGTACCTGATCCTGGCGGCGCAGCAGCACGACGCGTTGAAAGCCTTCTCGGGCGTGATGATGGGTTTTGTCGTGCCGCTGACCCTGGTGACGCTGGTGGTGGTGGTGGTGATCCGCCGCCCGGCCATAGCAGGGCAGCCTTTAAGCTAATGAGCCTTCCCGACAAACTGCTGGCGCGCTGTTTCGCGACTCGTTCCAGCGCGACCGCCAAGACAACCCGAAACTTCCCGGAAACCGGCACCAATGCTGATGCCGCAGAATCTGGCGGTAAAAATGCCCACAGCACGCCGCAGCGCCGAAGAAAAATCTGTTCGCGACAAGGATCTGCGAGTGCCGTCGATGATAGGGCGGGAGTAGCGCGCCATCGCAGTTCTAATTCGGTGTGGCTCGCAGTTTCGGCTGATACGGCGCTTCCAGCCGCAGCAACACGTCGTAGTAAGCGCGCACTGATTCCACATAATCAACCGGCATGCCGCAGCGACACGGCCCGGTCTTGAACTGCGCCGAAATTTCTGGCTTAGTCAATAGCGGCAGATGACGCCGCACATCGGGCCACATGTCCGGGTTCTTCTTTGCGCGCTGGGTCAGGACGCGGGCGTTCTCTACATGCGCCAAACCGATGTTGTAGGCCGCGAGCGCCAGCCACGTTTTGTCCGGCTCCTGAATGCGCGCAGCGAGGCCGTTTCGCTTCAGGTCCGTCAGGTAGCGCGCACCACCCAGAATCGACGAGCGCGGATCGAGCCGATCCACGTTGAAGCGGCGCGCCGTGTCCTCAGTAAATTGCATGATGCCGCGCACGCCCGTTTCGGAGGTCGCGTCGGTCTCCCAATGCGACTCCTGATAAGACACCGCCGCCAGCAACCGCCATTCAATGCCGTAAATTTCCTGCGCCTGCTGAAACCAGGCACGGTATCGCGGCAGAACCGTGTTCACGCGTTCGCTGAACACTTCGACGTCGACTGGGCTGACCCTTTGCGGGAAGCCGAAATAGCGATCCAGCACTCGCGTAATTTGCCCGTCCCGCGTGATGCGCGTCAGGAACGCGTTTGCGTTGTCGCGCATCGTCGTTGCATTGTGCGCAAACAGCCACACGCGGGACATTGCGGGCTGCACGATGAAGGCCCGCTGCGCGTCGTAATGAAAGTGCCGACTCGCGTTGAAGGTGTCTTCTTCGACGATCGCGTATTGCACCTCGTCGTCGCCGACTGCCGAGATTAGTGACTCGTCATCGTGTTTCGCGTCTTCGACGAACAACACCGTCGCGTTCTTGCGTCGCAGTTCGGCCATACGCGGATGCGTATAGATGCGCGAACTGACGACCACGCGCTTCGGCAATAGCTCAGCCAATGACTTCGGCGTGAATTTCTGGGGCGAATTCAGCAGCACCCATGCGCTTTCCTGATAGCGCGCGTTGGTAGCATCCTCCGTTGCGCTCAGGCCGTCGGCTGTGTTGCCCATCGCCACCACGTCCACCTCACCGCGAAAAAGTGCGAGCCGGCCGGCGTCGGGCGTTTCGAAGATTTTGATATCGAGCTTGTTGCTCTGTGTTTTGGCAAACGCGCTGATCAGGTCGTATTCGAGGCCCGCCAGCTCACCGTTCGGGTCGGTGTAATAAATCGTCGGATGCACCATCAGCGCGACACGCAGCCGCGGTTTCGACGTGCCGTTTAAGTCGTTCGCAGGCGGCAATGCTGAACTTACCGCGCGCGTCTCGACCCACGTCAAGAACTTGACGGGCAGCAACAGGGCCGCCGCCGCTGCCAATACGGCAAGGACGACCGCAATAACGCGGAACAGAGGCATCAGGTGGGGTTGGGCTTCGGACTTAGGGATTCTGGGCTGAGCAGTATACGAGGCCCTATAATCGCAAGTGGTGGGTCGCCCCGCATGTCTAACTTGTGAATCTGGTCAGGTCCGGAAGGAAGCAGCCACAGCAGGAGAAGCAGTGCCGGGGGAACGGCTCACCACTTTTGCGTCTATACGGCGCGATGGCTGCGTTGCACGGGTCTTGCCGTACTGTTCGTACTGTCTGCGCCCCGTGCGCCTTGCCCACCCGCCGTCTAGACGCAAAAGTTGGCGTTTCTTGCCAGCGTGTCGTCGCTTCGCTCGACCCGTCCTCTCTTCCTGCCGCCTACAATTGACCCAGTTTCTCACCGGCTCAATTAGTGTCTGCCTCGCTCGCCCTCGCCCGAAAATACCGTCCGCGTAACTTCTCCGAATTGATGGGGCAGGAGCATGTGGTGCGTGCGCTTTCTCATGCGTTGACCACCGGGCGTCTGCATCAGGCTTATCTGCTCACCGGAACTCGTGGTGTCGGCAAAACTACGATTGCTCGGATCCTTGCGAAAACACTGAACTGCGAAACAGGGGTTACGCCCAATCCCTGCGGTGTTTGTCAGACTTGTCTGGATATTGATGCCGGGCGTTTTCCAGATCTTTTAGAGCTTGACGCGGCGTCGAACACTGGCGTCGACAACATGAGGGAGATCATCGACAACGCGCGCTACGCGCCGACCGCTGGGCGCTACAAGGTGTACCTTATCGACGAGGTGCATATGCTCTCAAAGAGCGCGTTCAACTCCATGTTGAAAACGCTCGAAGAACCGCCCGAGCATGTGAAATTCGTGCTCGCTACGACCGATCCGCAGAAGATCCCGGTCACGGTGTTGTCGCGCTGTCTGCAATTCGCCTTAAAGCAATTTCCGCCCGAGCGCGTGGCCGAGCAATTGCACAAAGTGTTGACGGCCGAGAACGTGCCGTTCGACGCGCCTGCACTGCGCCTGATTGGCGAAGCGGCGCAGGGCTCGATGCGCGACGCGCTCTCGATCACCGATCAGGCGATTGCCTTTGGACATGGCAAGGTCGAGGAGCAACAGGTTCGCCAGATGCTCGGCAACGTGGATCGAGATTTTGTCTGGCGTGTGCTCGATGCCGTGGTTGCACGCGACGCGTCCGCGCTGGCAGCGGAGGTCGAGCGCTGCTTCGAGCAGGCGCTCGCCGCTGATGACGCCCTCGCGCAACTCGCTCGCGCGCTGCATCGTATTGCGCTTGCGCAACCGGTGCCTGCCAGCGTTGACAAGGATGATCCTGATCGCGCTCACATTACCCGAATTGCTGCCGCGCTAACCGCCGAAGAAATCCAGCTCTACTATCAAATCGCTCTGCATGGTCGCGACGATTTGCGCCTAGCACCGGATGAGCAGACGGCGTTGATGATGACGTTTTTGCGGCTGCTTGCGTTTTCGCCAGCGAATGGGAATGAGCCGGTGCGCGAGGCTGCGCCTCGAGCAAGTTCTGTCCCCCTCCCCCCTCGTGGGAGAGGCCCGACACACTTGTCGCCAGTTGGCTCCGGGGGAGAGGGGGCTGGTAGCACGCGAACCAACATGGCTGCGACGCCAGCAGCCCCCTCTCCCCAACCCTCCCCCACTGGGGGGGAGGGGGCCAAACCGGAGTCCGCGCATTCTGCACCCGCAGACGCCACCCAACGCGAATTCGACGGCGACTGGCTACGCCTGGTCTCCGCGCTTCCGCTCGCGGCGATGGCGCGCGAACTCGCCCGCCACAGCGCGTTAATCAGCTGGGACAAAAACCTCATCAAACTTGCGCTGCCGCAAGACAAACGCCCCCTGGCCACGCAAAAAGAACGCCTCGCCAGCACCCTGTCGGAATACTTCGGTCGCCCGTTAAAGCTTGAAATCGAACTCACCGACAATGCGGGCGAATCGGTCGCCGTGCGCGACAAGCAGGTCAAGGACGAAAAACAGATCGCCGCCGAGATCGCCTTTATGGCTGACCCCGCCGTTCAGGTGCTACTTACCGAAGGTCAGGGCCGCATTCGGGCGGGTAGCATTCAGGCCAACGACTAACGATTCAGGAGACACACGATGCTAGGTAAAGGCGGAATGGCAGGCCTCATGCAGCAAGCGCAGCGCATGCAGGAAACCATGAAAAAAGCGCAGGACGAAATCGCTGCGATGGAAGTTGAAGGTCAGGCTGGCGCAGGCATGGTCAAGATCACCATGACCGGCAAGCATGACTGCAAACGCGTGCAGATTGATGCCGGCGTGATGGACGACAAAGACATGCTCGAAGACCTGATCACGGCTGCGATCAATGATGCTTCACGCAAGCTCGAACAGGCAAGTGCGGCCAAGATGGGCGCGCTCGGGGCGGGGATGAATTTACCACCCGGGATGAAGCTGCCGTTTTAGCTTTGCAGTGAGCAGTGAACGATGAGCAGTGAGCAGTAAACGCTCCGGTCGTTCACAGCTCACAGCTCACTCAACATGACCCCGGTCTCCTTCAAAGTCCTGATCGACGCCCTAAAGCAGCTCCCCGGCATCGGCCCGCGAGCCGCTCAGCGTATCGCGTTCGAACTCGTGCAGCACAAGCGCGAGGCCGCGCTGGGCCTCGCCAAAGCCCTCGAAGGCGCGCTCGAAAAACTCGGTCACTGCGAGCGCTGCAACACGCTCTCGGAAGAGCCGCTGTGCAGCCTCTGCTCATCCAAACGGCGCGACCCGTCGATCCTCTGCGTTATCGAAACGCCGTCCGATCAAATCACGCTTGAGCAGTCCGGCGCGTTCAGCGGGCTCTACTTCGTGCTCATGGGCCGCCTGTCCCCGCTCGACGGCGTCGGCCCCGCGCAAATCCACCTCGAAAAACTCGTCGAGCGCGCCACCGACGGCACCGTCAAAGAAGTCATCCTCGCCACCAACTTCACCAACGAAGGCGAAGTCACTGCGCACGTCATCACCGAATTACTGGAGCCGCAAGGCGTGAAGGTTTCGCGGCTTGCGCGGGGGATTCCGATTGGGAGTGAGTTGGAATATGTGGATGCGGCTACGGTCGCGCAGGCGGTTCGGGAGCGGCGTTGATGTTGTCGATGATGTCCTGTTGCGCAATAATGCTGACTCTGGAGGTGGAAATATGACTGCGATTGTGATGCTTGTCTGTGGCGGCCTGTTCGCGCTGATTGCGGCAATGTTGCGCTCTG
>JBBRVM010000288.1:0-5381 GCA_038246865.1 Burkholderiales bacterium | reverse complement strand
TCCGTAGGCGCAATCGGCGGCGCGTTATTCGCCGCCTCGCGCCACTCGACTCACGAATTAGCTCATTTTTCGGGCAATCGCGGTGCGTGATTTGGGTCTCGCAAACGCTCCCACGCGTCACGCGCCGCAGGCCTGGCATCGCTCCATTCCAATGTGGACTGACCCCGTGACGACGGCCAGTCGCGCGAAAGATCGGTCTCGACGTCTTCAAAGCGCCTGTCCGCGTTTTCAGAATACCTGTTCACCGCAAATCCATATGCCGGACCGTAGTCTTCATAGTTCTTTGTGCGATCAAAGTACGGTCGATCACTGTAACTGCTGCGCCAGTACAAATCCTCTCGTGTCGGATTCACAGATTCAGCTACCGCCTTACCTGCCAGACCACCGACTATCGCACCGACGGTGGCACCTATCACCGTCCCCACCGGCCCCACAACGCTACCGGTAACGGCACCTGCCAGTGTGGCAGTGGCCAAACCGGCTGCAACACCGCCGGCTGCTGCGCCGACACCGGTACCTACCGGATGCGCTCCTGGCGTACCCGAAATCGGATCGCGATTTGCATCCGCTGATTCCGGCTGCTCCGCATCACGAATTTCTTTTGTTCTGTCGTTCATGAGTATCTCCTTACTGATTAAATTAGTTTCCGAAGTCTCGGAACTTTGAAACTTCGTCGCCGTTGTCGCCCAATGAATGATGACGACATAAAAATTTTGCACTTGCAGTAGCGTTGCGAATGTCAGAGGTATTTCGCTTTCGTTGTAGGAGAAGCACGCTGACCCCATGACGCGTATAAGTAACTCCTAATCGTAAATATGTTGAAGATGTAGAACGCAGCGGGCTGCCGGAAGTTCTACTGGTCGGTATAGTTTGCACAGGTTTGCGAAGCAACTCTAAGTTTCGCGAGCCTATTGGCCGCATCGTTGGCAGATTCGCAGTGGTGTGCGAATCCACGCCACGGTGCCGACTCAGTCCCAGCGTCTTCGACTGAATTTCTCGAATTAATCAGTATTGCCTGAACAACGCCAATGCCCGTTACAGCTCGGGCGATGATGATTCCAGGCGAATCGGGGTGCGGCAAAGATTTACTAAATCGGCGCATAGCGCTCTCCGTAAGTTGTCGTGCGCAGCGACCTTCGTGAGGTCTGCCGGAAGCGTAAACAGCTAGACGTTGCGGCGCTGTAATCCGGCTAAAGCGAATGTTGTCGGCGTTGACCTACAAGGCTTGGTTCGGCTACCGGCAAGATTCATCCAACAAATAAAGCCGTTGCAAAACGGCGGCAAGGCTCATCCCGAAGGAGTCGCAGGCCATGGGGATTCGCGATAGTGTTTCTCCTACAACAACATCAAACGGTGTCTGATGTCGACTGCGAATCGGTCTCCTTACGATTTGGTAATTACGAAGTCCACCCTAAATCACCCCCGAATCCAAGGAGATTCTTCAATGGAAACACTATCTCGTAGTCCTGCCGATTCCGTGGGATTGCACGTAAATGCGATTGCCCGCGAGCGCGCCGAAATCCACGACGTCGATCACCCTGTCTCATGGAGCGCCGTCGTTGCCGGAGCTGCGGCCGCAGCTGCGCTTTCACTAATCCTGCTAATACTGGGCACCGGCCTTGGATTAGCGTCTGTGTCGCCGTGGACACGTGAAGGTATGAGCGCAGATGCGCTCGGCATCACCGCGATTCTCTGGCTGACGATTACGCAGTTGCTGGCATCGGGCATGGGCGGCTACATAGCCGGGCGTCTTGGCGCACAGTGGAAAACCGTCCACATTGACGAAGCTTACTTTCGTGACACAGCGCACGGCTTTTTAGCTTGGGCAGTCGCCTCATTAGCGACCGCGGCGCTTCTAACCTCAGTGATTGGCTCCATCGTGGGCACAGGCGTTCAAGCAACAGCCGCAGCCGCCGGTGGTGCGGCAGCCACTGCTGCCGCAGCTGGCGCAGCGAAGTCCGTCCAGAATGCGAATGCTGAAAGCAACAGCTCGAGGTCGGGAGAAAACGGGCCCTTAAATTATCTGGTCGGCACCTTGTTTCGCAAGGATGCGACGACGGCGCCGCTTACAAGTAGCGCATCGGTCGTAGCGAACGACACGGATCGATCCCCAGCAAATGCGGCTGCGGAGAGCACGCAGATTTTTGTCAACGCGATACGAACCGGCGCATTTTTGCCAGAAGACGTTCGCTACCTTGGGCAGGTCATTTCTCAGCGCACTGGCATCAACCAGTCCGACGCGGAAAAACGTGTGACTACCGCCTATGCCCGCCTGCAGGCAAATCTAGCGGACGCCGAAGTCGCCGCCCGTGAAGCCGCCGACAAGGCTCGCAAGGCGTCGGCGTATTCAGCGCTCTGGCTATTTATCTCGTTACTCATTGGTGCCTTCTGCGCCAGTCTCGCCGCGACCTACGGTGGTCGCCAACGTCGCGCCTAGTGGCGCGACTAAATCAATCTACAGGAGATTCACATGCGTTCGTTACTGCTGTTTTTTCTTGGCATACCCATTCCAATCATCATTTTGATCGCACTTTTTGTGCACTGAAATTCTCACCTATTGCAACTTTTTGAAAGACAAATATGGCAACCTCACTTATCAAGAAAACCTCCTCCAGCAAGACAAAAAAGCCGGTCGACGCTATGGCATTGCTGCGCGCTGATCATAAGGCAGTGGGCGCATTATTTGAGGAGTACAAAACGCTTCGATCGCCAGCGAAGAAGAAAGCGCTAGTAGCGAAGATCTGTACGGAGCTTTCAGTCCACGCGCAGGTTGAAGAAGAGATCTTTTACCCCGCAGTACAAAAGGCCTTGAAGGACCGCACGCTGGTTCCAGAAGCGACCGTAGAACACGCCACCATGAAAGGCCTGATCGGGCAGGTAGAAGGCAAAGAGCCTGACGGCGACATGTTTGACGCAAAGATTACCGTGCTTGCTGAGTACGTCGCTCACCACGTGAAAGAGGAACAGGGCGAAATGTTTCCCAAGGCAAAGGCAACATCCCTCGACCTGCACGCGTTGGGCGCACAAATTGCCGCACGCAAAGGAGAGTTGCTCGCGGCTCGCGGAGCGCCTCAATGAAGGCCAGCAAATCCGCATCCAAGTCAGGCCAAGCGCCGAAAATTAGCGACGAAATTGGCGCTGGCGGTGAACTGCATCAGCGCGCGACTGGCGAGCACCCTGCACTCACTACCAATCAGGGTACGGTCGTCGCCGATAACCAGAACTCGTTGCGGGCCAGCCCCCGCGGGCCATCGCTGCTCGAAGACTTCATCCTGCGCGAAAAGATTACCCACTTCGATCATGAGCGCATCCCCGAGCGCATCGTGCATGCGCGCGGCAGCGGTGCGCACGGCTACTTTGAGCTAACAAAATCGCTGGGGGGTTACACCACCGCCAAGGTGCTGACTGAGGTTGGCGTCAAAACGCCGACCTTCACACGCATCTCGACCGTTGCCGGTGG
Source organism: Burkholderiales bacterium (assembly GCA_038246865.1). Taxonomy (GTDB): domain Bacteria; phylum Pseudomonadota; class Gammaproteobacteria; order Burkholderiales; family Casimicrobiaceae; genus Casimicrobium. The sequence goes on along the minus strand of JBBRVM010000288.1, from coordinate 1,921 downwards.
ATCAGGTTCGATCGATACGCCACGCGATGTTCGCGGATTTGCGATTAAGTTCTATACCAAAGAGGGCAACTGGGACCTGGTCGGCAACGACATCCCGGTGTTCTTTATCCAGGACGCGATCAAGTTTCCCGATCTGGTTCATGCGGTCAAGATGGAGCCGGATCGCGGCTTTCCGCAAGCGGCAACAGCGCATGACAACTTCTGGGATTTCATCTCGCTGACGCCTGAGTCCATGCACATGGTGATGTGGATCATGTCGGATCGAACGATACCGCGATCACTGCGCATGATTGAAGGCTTTGGCGTTCATAGCTTTCGGCTGATCAACGCCAAGGGTGAATCCACGTTCGTGAAATTTCACTGGCGGCCCAAGCTCGGCCTGCAATCAACCATATGGGATGAGGCCGTCAAAATCGCCGGGGCTGATCCAGACTTCCATCGCCGTGATTTATTTGATGCGCTGTCGGATGGCAAGACTGTTGAATGGGAATTCGCGGTTCAGTTGTTCGGGCAGGCTGAGGCAGACGCTTTCCCGTTTGATCATCTTGATGCAACAAAGCTCATTCCTGAAGAATTGGTGCCGCTTCAGGTCATCGGTCGACTCGTACTGGACCGCTGGCCGGATAACTTTTTTGCGGAGACGGAACAGGTGGCGTTCTGTCCGTCGCATGTGGTTCCCGGAATCGATTTCTCCAATGATCCTTTGTTGCAAGGGCGTCTGTTTTCGTATCTAGACACGCAGCTCTCCCGTCTGGGTTCGCCGAATTTTCATCAAATCCCAATAAACGCTCCGCAGTGCCCATTTGCCAATCAGCAACGTGATGGCCATATGCAGATGAGCCGTCCGATGGGACGCGTGAATTACGAGCCTAGCTCGCTGGCAGATGATTCGCCGCGTGAGTCGCCGCTTGCCGGTTTTCGCAGCGCAGCCGTTCATGAGGGTGGCGAACCCTCCGATACGAAAGGACGAATTCGCGCGGAGAGCTTTGCCGATCACTACAGCCAGGCGCGCCAGTTCTATCTTAGCCAGACCGCGTATGAGCAAGCTCACCTTGCGTCTGCGTTGGTGTTTGAGCTGTCGAAGGTTGAGCATCCGCATGTGAGAGAGGCGATGGTCGGTCACCTGCGCCACATCGAGGCCGATTTGGCCAAACGCGTGGCAGACGGGCTTGGCATGGCAGCGTTGCCAGCGGCCCCGAAAGCGGCGAGCCCGGTGCAAGACTTGCCACCGTCAGCGGCATTGCAGATCATCGGCAAGATGAAGGCAACGCTTGAAGGCCGAGCCGTCGCTATTTTGATAGCGAACGGCTCCGACGGTGCCGTCGTTGCCGCGCTAAGGAAAGCGGTAATTGCAGCGGGCGCTACCGTCAAGATCGTCGCTCCGAAAATCGGTGGCGCAGAGCTGGCAGATGGGTCGCTGTTACCGGCTGATGGTCAGCTAGCGGGCACGCCTTCGGTGATGTTTGATGCGATAGCCGTTGTGCTGAGCGCTAAGGGCGCGAAAGCGATGTGCGCCGAGTCGGCCGCCGTTGACTTCATTCGCGATGCGTTCGGACACTTAAAGGCGATTGCCGTGGACGCAGGTGGCAGCACTTTGCTGCAATACGCTGGCATCAAGGCAGATGCGGGTGTGGTGAGTGCCAGTGACGTCCAAGGCTTTATTGCTGCGGCGAAATTGCGGCACTGGGATCGCGAGGCGTCGATTAGAACGCTGGCGTAGTCAGCATCAACGTTCTGCGACCCGCCTTGCGGACGCTTTGTGACGTCAGCTTTACGCTGCAACGCGGTGACTCAAAACAAAAGCGTACTTTCGGGGGCTCGTTGACTCAGAAGTAAGGTGTACCGACGCAAACAGCGAAGGACCCGGAAATGAGTCGATCAGAAAGGCGTGCTTACCTGCACGCAATTGCCGCGCGCTACG
>JBBRVM010000287.1:0-5392 GCA_038246865.1 Burkholderiales bacterium | reverse complement strand
TTGTCTGGTCTGGGCGACCTGAACGAGCACATTGCTGACGACATTGCCGACCGTAACGACGCCGACATCGGCAGAGCCGCCGCGCCCACTACACTCGCGCCCATGAATCGACTGCCCCACCTAGTTGGCGCTGTGACGGTATGTTCCGCGGCGCTCTCCTTTATCTGGACGCCGTGGATCGCCGCTGTGGCGCTGGCGGCGCTCTGCGTCTGGCTCGCCCTGCAGGTGCAATCACGGGATCGCGCGGCAAACGAATTGATGCGCGATGCGAACGCCGTGGATCGACCGTTTGATGATGTGATGAGCAGCGTGCGTTCGCGCATGAAAGACACCGAGCAGATCGTCAAAGACCGCGATGCCGAGATCGGCCAGCGCAAACAAGTGACCAACGCGGTGCCAGACGGCCTTTTCCTGCTCGATGCCGCAAACCGCATCGTCTGGTGCAATCGGGCTGCGCTCGTGATGCATCAGCTGGATGCGTTTCGCGACGTCGGTAAACCCATTACACAGCTGATTCGCTCGCCAGAGTTCGCCGCGTATCTCGAAGACGATTCGCGAGAGGAACCGGTGCTTTCGCTTTCGGGGCGCTCGATTTCGTTTCACCTTGAGCGCAGCGATGACGGCGCGGCCGGAGCGCGCCTCTTACTCACACGGGACGTCACCGAGCGCGAAAAGCTGGATCGTATGCGGCGTGACTTCGTGGCCAACGTGTCACATGAATTGCGCACACCGCTGACGGTCGTCGGCGGGTTTGTAGAAACGATCACTGACCTGCCGCTTGATGAAGCGGAACGCGCGCGTTACCTGCACCTGATCGCCAATCAAACTGGCAACATGCAGCGGCTGGTCGAAGATTTACTCACGCTCGCGCGCATGGAAAACGATCAGATGCCACCCGAATCGGTGCCCATTGATTTGGCACTTATCGCCCGCGACGCGCTGGCCGACGCCGAGGCACTGTCCGCCGGAACCCACACATTCGTCGCCAACATCGCGCCCGCCACCGTGCTCGGCAGCGCGAACGAGTTGCGCTCGGCCATCGGCAATCTGCTGTCGAACGCGGTGCGCTACACGCCACCCGGCGGGCAAATTGTGCTCACCGTGACGGCCGCAGACGAAGTGAAAGTGGAAGTCAAAGACACCGGTGCCGGTATCGCAGCCGAGCACCTGCCGCGACTCACCGAGCGCTTCTACCGCGTGGATCGTTCGCGATCCCGTGAGACCGGCGGCACTGGCTTAGGCTTAGCCATCGTCAAGCACGTAGCGCAGCGCCACCGCGCCAAACTGGAGATCGAAAGCGAAGTCGGCGGAGCCAATCACGGCAGCACGTTCCGGTTGCGGTTTCCCGTGATTTCGGCTGCGTAGTTTGTTATCAGCTTTTGGCTGAAATCATTATTTCATCAGGGCTGGTTGCAGTTTTAGGCGCTAGTCGACTTTAGGAAAATATTGGTCCAAGCCCAGACGCAGAGGCGATTGCGTTCATAGCGACCGGCGTTGACGTCGCGGAAAGCGCGACGCAGTTTCTGTTTTACGATGAAGTGATACATGGTCATTCCCTTGCACCGTTCGTTAAGCCGCGTGGACAATCAAGCCGGCAACGTAGAGCGCGGTCGCCAGCGCGACACCGCGAAACGGCACGCTGAACCAGTACAGCTTCGCCAGCGTCAGATAAGCCAAGAGCACGACTAATCCGAGCGTCATGAGGAATGTCGATTGCCAGAACATTGTGGGCTGTGCGAGGACAAGGTAGGGGTAGATGATGCCGAACAACATCAAGCCCATGCTGTGGCTCGCATTGAAGCCTACCGTTGCCCGCCACACGGTGGTTTCCTTAGTGATCACGGGGCAGGTGTGCTCCATCGCGAGCATGACGTTTTTGTTACGCGGATGCAATTTGGGCCCGTTAAAAGTGAATAGCAGATGAACGCTGCCGAGCAGCCCAGTGATGACGGCGCTAGCAGCGATAAGTGTGGACGCGAGCATGATTTCGATCTTCCATTGATAATCTTTACAAGAGAAAGATTTGGCACATTCTTCCATCCCAATCCTTCTCGTGTCAAGATTAAGGGTATGAAGCCACTAAAAGCCGCCGCGCCTGCGAACCTGAGCAAGCCTGTGCAGGAGCCCGAACCGAAGCCCTATCACCACGGAAATTTGCGTGAATCCCTGCTCGAAGCGGCGGACAGCGTGCTCGCGCGGGAGGGCGCTTTGGGCATCACGTTGCGTGAAGTGGCGAAGGAGGCGGGGGTTTCCCACGCCGCGCCGTATCACCATTTCGCGAGCCTTGATGACATGCTCGCCGCTGTGGCGGCACGTGGCTTCGTGCGGCTGAGAGAGACGATGGCAATGCATGCGCTGGCCGCCGATACGGGCGAGCGTTTGCTTCAAATCGCTGATATTTACGTGAGTTGCGCGCGTGCAAACCCGGCACAGTTTCGGCTAATGTTTGGGCCGCTACTGGCTCGTAAGCGTGAATTTCCGCCGTTACAAGTGGCCGCTGAAAGTTCGTTCGGCCTGGTGCATGCGGCGGCTCGCGCCCATGACGCGGAGGGTGGCTCCGAGCTGGCGCTTCTCTGCTGGAGCTTCACGCATGGTTTGAGCAATCTGTTGATCGACGGCGCGTTTGACGGCTTACCGATGGAGCTGCCTGCTGCCAGCGTGCTCACGAGGAAACTGGCGCAGCGCGTCTTGATGGGTGCGCCCGAAGCATAAGTCGAAGCGAAACGTGTCTCAAGACACCCGCACTTTGGCCAGCGCACTGAACGGCAGCTCCGCTTTAACCAAAATCACTGTGCTCGGTGCGGCCATCGCGACCTTCATCGGCACCGTATGCACGATTCGTTGCAGCGCGAGGCCGTGGGTGGCGGTGCCGATGACGATGACGTTGATGTGGTTGCCGCGCGCGTAGTCGAGCAGCGCCTGCGCGACGTCACCGGATTCGAGTACGTGCAGCGAGAGTTGGTGCTGTTCGGTGTCGATGCCTTGCGCCCAGTGCCGCAGCAATTCGAGGTAGCGGGTGTGCACGTTGGCTTCGCTTTTCGCCGCTTCAGTGCTGCTCGTTTCAGAGGGCGAAATGACGGTGACGCAGGCGAGCCGTGCACCGGGCCGCGAGCCCAGCGAGCGCTGCGCTGCTGTTCGCAACGAAAAGTGCGTGGCGTCGGTCGCACCCTTGAACGGCACGGCAACCATGACGATGGGCACTTCGTCGATCTGCACGGTGGGCAGCGGACTTGGCTTGTACGACAGACCGGCGGCCTTGATCCAGCGCTTGAAGTGCACACGCCAGGACGTGCCTTTGGTACGGGTGCCGCGCTCGGTGACGCGAATCTGTTCGGGGTTGGCAAGCTCAGCCGCGAGATGCGCGGCTGACGGATACCGCCCGACTGCCTCGGGTGCAAGGCAGCGCAAGATCACCTCTTGCAACCACGGCGGCAAATCGGGCCGATACCGGCGTGGCGGTGGTGGGTCCATCCACAAGCGCTGGCGTAAACCGCCGTCAGTCTGCGGGTCGCCGAACGGCAGCTCGCCGGTCGCAAGCTCATAGAGCATCACACCAATGGCAAAAATATCGCTGCGCGGATCGCCCCGCATGCCGACCACCTGCTCCGGTGCCATCCATACCGGGGAGCCAATCGCTTTGCGCAATTCTTCGGCCAGCAAGTCGGGATAGTGGCCGTGATAACTCAATCCGAAATCAAGCAGCACCGCCGAGCCGTCATCGCGAATCAGCACATTGGCGGGCTTCAAGTCATGATGCACGACGTTCTGCTGATGCAGGCTGTGCACGCCTCGGGAAACCGCCGCGCCGAGACGGGCAATGGTCGCGGGATCGATGGGTTGCCGCGTTTCCCGCCGCTGATCCAGCCAATGCTGCAATGGCTTCGCCTGCACATATTCCATCACCAGATACGGCACGCGCATCAGGTCCCCCGCAGCAACAAAGCGCGGCACATGCGAGCCTTTGAGCGATTGCAGAATCTGCTGCTCCACCTCGAATCCGACGATGTTTTCCGCGCCGTCACCGTTAGCCATGCGTGGCACTTTCATCGCCATCGGGAAACCGGGATCGCTTTGGCCATGGGTCGCGGTGGCTGCGTAATGAATGCTGTAGATATGCGCCATGCCACCCGAGTGAATGCAGGCATCAACGACAAATCCATCCAGCGTTGCGCCCGGCTCCAGCAGCTTCATTCGCCTCGCGCCAGACGATCAGCAAAAAATGCGGGCAGTCCCGCCGCGCGAATTGCGGCGGCGGCGCGACTGTGGTCGTACGGCACACGCACGAACGTGAGCGCAGACGCATCGCGGTCAAACAGCGTATACATCGCCTCGGCGCGCCCATCGCGCGGCTGACCCACCGAGCCCACGGTGGCAACCCAGCGGCGATGCGACGGCAACGGAATCGGCACGTCGGGCGTCGGCATGAATTGCAGCAAGTCGTGCCCTCGCCCCTGATAGTAGAGCGTTTGTTCGTGCACATGACCGCAGAACACGTAGCGGATGTCGGCGCTTAAACCCACAGCTGCGGTGAGGCTGGTGCCGGCCCCGCGTGCGTCGTACACGTAGCGCCATCGCTCGGGCGAATCCGCGCTCGCGTGCACCAAGAGCAGCGAGCCGTCCTGATGGGTGAGTGGCAAAGCATCGAGAAAGGTGAGCTCACTCTCGCTCAATTGAGCGTGTGTCCACGCTGCGGTGACCTCGCCTCGCGCCTGGTTCGCGCTCACTGGCGGTACATGGCAGGCCATTTCGTCATGATTGCCTTTGATCGCCCAAGCGCCTTCGTCGACCATCGCCATGACGCGCTGCACGATGGCGGACGGGTCAGCGCCGTAGCCGACGAAATCACCCAGCAAAGCAAGCTGCGTAGCCCCACGTGCGCGGGCGTCCGCGACGCAGGCGTCGAACGCCTGCACGTTGGAGTGAATGTCGGAGAGGAGCGCGAGTTTCACAATGCCGAATGCGTGAGATTTGAAAAGATCATACGCCAGCCGATTCGATGCAGACCGCGGAGTTGTGAATGTCTTGACACAGGTCAAAAGCTCGCGCGTGGATCGCGCTAGATTCACCACATGAGTCGATATAACTATCTGGGAAATGCGTTACGCAATGGGCTGGCCTATTCGCTGGCGCTGTCGATGACCATTTTGTTCGTGGGCGGCGCGGGCTTCTGGTGGCTGGAGCCGAAAGTGCACACGCTGGGCGACGGGCTGTGGCTGGCATTCACTACCGCCGCAACCGTCGGCTACGGAGACATCGTGCCCAGCACCCATGCGTCACGTGCCTTTGCTGTGGTCGTGGTGTTGCTGGGCCTCGCGGTGCTCTCGCTGGTCACAGCGTCGGTCGCCGCGCTATTTGTCGGCAAAGGCGTGCGCACCGAGGAGCGGGCGATCGA
>JBBRVM010000286.1:0-5397 GCA_038246865.1 Burkholderiales bacterium | reverse complement strand
GGCCGGTTGTCCGTTCACCATGTCGGTCACGGCAGCAGCGGCCTCGCCCACTTTGCGCAGCGTTCCGCCCGGTGCCTGACGCATCTTTCCGAAGTCGTCCGAGATTCGCTTGGTGCTGCGCGGTAGTGATTCCAGCAGATTTTCCGCCTGTCCCCACAGCCCGTAGAACAGCGAGCCGGTCACCGCTAGGGCTGCGCACATTACGAGCGCCGCGCCGAGGCTACGTGGTACGCCCACGTGTTCAAGCCAGTTCACGGGCTTGCCCAATGCGTAGTGCAGCAAGATCGCTGAAATCAGCGGCACTGTGAACGCATAGGAAAACTGCAGCGCAGCAATCAGTGAAAGCGTCGCCAGAATCCAGATAGCCACATAGGGAAACTTGTGGAGTAACGCAGCCTCAGTTTGCAGTTCCGTTTCGGTCGCCCTGGGTGCTTCAGGCGCGACCCGCAAGGCGGCGTCGGGAGTTTTGGGCGATTCGATCAACGCCTCAGCTTCGGGGAGTGGGGTCTTGACCGGAACGGACGTTTCCATGCGTGTCTGCTTTGCAATTTAGCGATGCAAACATGCTATGGAATCCGACGATTGCGGGTGTCAGACGCTTGCAGAATCGAATACGTGAAATGCGCTCGCTGTTGGTAGGACTGGGACTACACGCGCCTTACTGTTACGCCACCGAAACAACCGAGCCAAGGGCATCAAAAAAACGTGGAAACGTTTTATTCACACACTCTGGGTCGTTAATGCGAACAGGCACGCCGCGCGGTCCGAGACTCGCGAGGGCGAAGCACATGGCGATACGGTGATCGTCGTAGGTATCAATCGCGGCATTCGGAGTGAGCAGCGCAGGCGGCGTAACGGCGATGTAGTCCGCACCCTCTTCAACCGTTGCGCCTAGTTTGCGCAGCTCGGTGGCCATCGCGGCAATACGATCGGTCTCTTTCACACGCCAGCTTGCGATGTTGGTGAGCCGCGTCGTGCCCTCGGCAAACAACGCAACGACCGCAAGTGTCATCGCCGCATCAGGAATGTGATTCATGTCAGCGTTGATCGCACGCAAACGCCCATCGGCAGGTGCTTGCGCGATGATTGCATGGTCTTCCATCGTCACGAGTGCGCCCATTGAGGCCAGCGCATCGGCAAATTTCACATCGCCCTGAAGCGCATTGCTGCCAACGCCTTCAACGCGAATTGGGCCACCGCCAATCGCACCGGCCGCCAAAAAATAGGATGCTGAAGACGCGTCGCCTTCGACCGCATAATGCCCCGGTGAAATGTAGCGAGCGGCGTCGCCCGCTGGTACAACAAAACGGTTCCAGCCATCGCGCTCAACGACCACGCCGAATTGCCGCATCATGGCGAGCGTGATCTCGATGTAGGGTTTCGAGGTCAGCTCACCGACGACCGCAATCACCGCTGGCTTGCTGCCGCGCGCCGTCACCAGCGGCAGGGCCATCAAAAGCCCCGTCAAAAACTGCGACGACACATCGCCGCGAATCGGAATCGGGCGATCAATCTGAATGTTCCCAGCGCGAATGGTCAGCGGTGGGAAGCCCCGGTTACCGGTGTATTCCACGGTAGCGCCTATTTGCGTCAGCGCATCGACGAGATCAGCGATCGGACGTTCGCGCATGCGCGCTACTCCGTCAATGCGGTACTCGATGTCAGCTTGAGCGGTGAGCGCGAGCGTGGCAACCAGCGAACGCGTCGCAGTGCCAGCATTACCGACAACAATGTCGCCGTCATGTCCTGAGAACACGCCGCCACAACCGCTGACCGAGATACGACCGTCGACCAGCTCACTCGCGGCCACGTCCAGCACCTTCAGCGCGCCGCGCATGATTTGCGTATCGTCGGAATCGAGCAAGCCGGACATTTGGGTTATGCCACTGGCCAAGGCAGCAAGCAACAACGCCCGGTTGGAAATGCTTTTGGAACCTGGCAACAGGACTATCCCGGAGGCATGGCGATTTGAGACGAGAGGCAGCGAGTTCATCGCCCAATTTTAGAGCCCGCGATACCTCACGCCGCTCGTTGCCTGCACCGTCTACCGGTCAGGCCTCTACCAGGGTCATCACGATAGAACGTGGCTTGATGCCCATCGCGGTGTCAATTTCAACCGATACTGCTCCTTTGGCGACGGTACAAATTAACTTGTGCATGCCGATGAAGTTGCAGCGATGGTCATGGTTGTAGCCTTTGTACCAGCGTCCATTTTGATCCTGCATCTCAATCAGGAAACTGGATGCAGGGCTGCGCTGTCCATTAATCAGCATTGTGCCGGTACTGTCAGCCGCTAGCTTTGCTGAACTGACGGGAGCCCCACGCACCTTGGCGCTCACCCGACCGTTGAGCAGTTCAATTTTCGAGACTTTTCCGGGCGGCGCATGGGCACTTTGTGCGCCGCCAGCAACATCAATACACCTCGGCCGACGACCTTCTACGAAATCTGGAAATGTGTCCATGGTTCGGTAGTGAACACCTGAATCTCCCCGATCAACGACTTTGTTGTCGCCCGCGTATATGCCCACATGGGTAATGACGGGCGAATTGGCAAACTTCGCGAACGTCTTTCTCCAGAAAATCAGGTCACCCGCACGAAGCTGGGATTTTGTGATGACTTTGGCTCCAATTTCATCGCCCGCGAGGCTGTTGGCGAAGGCGGCACCCTGCGGCATATTCTTCGAATCCGCCCAGTCCGACGGTTTGCTGGCGACAGGAAGATCGACGCCGCAATGGAGAAATACATGACGCACAAAAAGCGCGCAATACGGGCCTGGCGAACGAGGATCTTGCCACACGCTGCGATCCATCGTTTTTGCGTATTCAACAATTCTTGAGCTGCTGACAAACACGATTCGCCTTTCAAAGGAGGTTCGATCACTCGTTCATCGCTCACCAAAGCGGCGTCGACTTGATCGTTGTCAGCACTGTAGAGCAATATCGCCCAGAAAAGAAGTTACAGAACGTTACGCGGCACGCGGGATTCGTTTAGGACTCATGTTCCGGGCAACGCGCTTCAGGCGTCAACCGTCGCGCGTCACACCGCCCAAAGGCGGCATCGGTTCGCCGTACTCGATGTACTTTTGCCAGGCATTGCGCGCCGTACTTGCGCGCCGATAGCTCGACTCGATGGCGTTGATTGCATCGGGATCGGCAGAGGCGAGCCAGCGATCAAATTCGCCCAGTTGCGCGCGATACGCCGTAAGCTGCTCACGCAGCGCGGCACGATTGGCCACCGAAATATCCCGCCACATCTCAGGCGATCCCGCAGCGATCCTCGTGAAGTCTCGAAAGCCGCTGGCGGCATAGTTGAAGTAATCGGCTGAGCGCGGCATGCCGGCAAGCATGTCGACGAGCGCGAATGCGAGCAGATGCGGCAAATGGCTGACAGCGGCAAACACATCATCGTGCTCGACGGCGCTCATGCGGTGAATTTCAGCACCGGCGGTTCGCCACATTTGCGTGACAAGTTTGATCGCTTCGGGCGATGTTTCCGCTTCGGCGCAGATGACAGTTTTGCGCTTTTCAAACAAAGTGGCAAAGGCAGCAGATGCGCCTGTTTTTTCTGTTCCAGCGATGGGATGAGCGGGGACGAATTGTGGGAATTTTTTGCCGAACGCGGCGCGGGCTGCGGCACTCACATCTTGCTTGGTGCTGCCACCGTCGGTGATGATGCTGTGCGCGCCCAAATGCGGAGCGAGTTCAGCGAACACGCGGGGCATTTGTGCAACCGGAGTTGCGACAAAAATGATGTCAGCTTTTGCCGCCTCTTCGAGCGTCGCTACCGCATCGATGACGCCAAGATACAGTGCTTCATCGAGATTCGCCTGCGAGCGGCCGACGCCGATGACACGACCCACCGCACTGTGCTTTTTGAGTGCCAGCGACAGCGAACCCCCGATGAGGCCGACGCCGATGATGGCTAGCGTGTTGATACGTAAAGTCACAAAATTTTCCTTGCGTCGTTTGTCAAATGGGAGCGGCATTTGCCGCGATTATCTCGTGCACATCCAATCGCGGCTAAGCCGCTCCCACCGCCGGCCGCGCTCTGGATTTTTTGCGCGACGCTAAACCACAGCAGCGGGATAGCTGCCGACGACTTTGAAATAGCTTGATTGCGCTTTCACGTCCGCCAGCGCAGCCGCGACTTTGGCATCACTCACGTGACCTTCGACATCGAGAAAAAAGTAATATTCCCAGAGCCGATCTGGCGACGGGCGTGACTCGAAGTGCGTCATCGAAACGCCGTGACGTTTTAGCGGCGCAATCAAGTCAACCACTGCGCCTGGGCGGTTGGGTGCGGACAGAATGAGACTCGTCTTGTCTTTTCCGGAAGCGGCGACATCCTGCCGACTGAGCACCCAAAAGCGCGTCGTGTTGTTCGGTGAATCTTCGATGTTGCGATAGAGGATCGGCACGCTGTAGCGCGTTGCTGCCATCTCGCCAGCAATCGCTGCGCTGCCCGGAGTGATGGACGCCAGACGCGCGGCCTCGGCATTGCTGGCGACTGGAATTCGCTCAGCTAGCGGCAAATGCCGCGCGAGCCAGTTGGCCGTTTGCGCGAGTGACTGCGAATGTGAATAGACCTTCTGGATCGCCGCGAGATCGGTCTCCATGCTCATCAAATTTTGCTGCACTCGAAAATCAATTTCCGCACACACCTTAAGCGGGCTGGAAATCGACAAATCAAGCGTGCGCCCCACGAAACCCTCTGTTGAATTCACGACTGGAACTACGGCGTAATCAGCCGTGGTGGCCTCAACCATGCGGAACGCTTCATCAATCGTAGGGCACGGTTCGAACGTCGGAGCCATTCCAAAATGCTTGACCGAAGCGGCGTGACTGAATGTGCCTTCGGGGCCAAGAAACGCGATGACGAGCGGCTGCTCCAGCGCCATGCAGTTGCTGATGACTTCGCGAAAAATTCGTGCGATGGCTTCGTTCGACAACGGGCCAGCGTTCGCGGCCTGCATGCGGCGCAGGATGTTCGCTTCGCGCTCGGGGCGATAAAGCGGAGAACCGGGGGCTTTGGTATGTCCGACTTCTTGCGCAATGGCAGCGCGCTCGCTGATCAGCTTGAGCAACTGATCGTCGAGCGCCTGCGTGTAGCGCCGCGCTTCTCGGCCAAACCGGACTCGGCACTCGTGGCGCGTCAGCGACGCGAGGCCGCACGTGCGGCCGCGGTCTCGGCGCGCGCTCACGAGACCCCGCGCCTGTGGACCGCTCCCTTCCGCATCCCGCGCGACAGCCGCGTCACCAGCGCATTCGGGGGTGGGCGCCAGTTCAACGGGACCGTCACGTCGCGACACATGGGGACCGACCTGGCCGGCGCCGTCGGCGCGCCGATCCGCGCCGCCAACCGCGGCGTGGTGCGGCTGGTGGACCGATTCTTCCTCG
>JBBRVM010000285.1:0-5402 GCA_038246865.1 Burkholderiales bacterium | reverse complement strand
GGCGAATATCGCGATCAGGAAAAGCGGTACAGCGACAGTAGCAGTTAAAATTCCAAAAGCAATATGGCGACGCCCCTTTGAAACCGCACCCATCAACCCGAGCAGAAGCAGGAAGACACCGGGGTAGCAAATCTCGATAAAAAAAGCATTTGTAGCGGCTATAAGAAACAAAAATGCGATCCCGATTCCCAGCGTTGAAACGAATCCCAACAGGAAGTCATGTCCGCGATGCGGTTTCGTTTTCGAGGCAAGCTCGGCCATGGCACATTCCTCCGTACTGTGGTGAACAGAAGCCACCTGTTTCTGGCGGCAAAAATTTCAGACACCCGTCCCTTAATTTTCGCCTTTTTGACCTCGCTTGGCTCCATGGATACACCTACAGAATCTACCACGCCATTCTCTGAATGTCCATTATTGATATTAGCACTTGCTATTGATACTTCTACCTTAGTAGTATAGCCACAACTGCTTTAGCTTAAGCGGCAAAGCCGAAACTCACCACGGTTCCGCTTGATGCTACACGCCTCGCGCGAACGTGGACTGCGACCACGGGAGCGACTTTCGAAGGCTCCCTACTCCGCACCGATGCCAGCTTCGCTTATCTTAAAGCCACCGACGACACAGAACGAAAAATCCCACCTTCCGCCCTCATCGAAGCCGACCGAACCTATATTTTATCGCTGCTTACACAATAGCCTCTCCTATTTTAGTTTACCCCCTGTCTTGCAGTTTAGGAGCAGTGAAAACGCGGTGCGTTGCCTTTGAGGCTACGCACCGCGTATCGTTTATTGAAGAACCGACCGATTCTTAGACCGCTACAAGTTCGGCTATTCTTGCTGTTCGGCATCTTCCTGCTGTTCAACTTCTTCTTCTTGCTGTTCGGCTTCCTCGAACCGTTCCTTGTCAGCCAGAGAGACGTGCCCCTCCACGCGACCGTCGTCAAGTGGGTTAGCCACGCGTATAGCCAAGTCGCGGAACAATGCCCGCATGTCACGAAGCCCGCCGATCATGAACCAAACCGTCGACACCGACCCCACCAGAATGGCGGTAACAATGGTGGTAATAAAGAAATAGACGCCCCAGTATCGAGCAGGCCACGGCGTAACCGCGTTCCAGATCAACACCCCGCAGAACATGACGATGAACCCGTAGCCGATCGACCAGATGAAAACCGACCACGCGATCGCTTTATCACCTCGTGTGTACTCAGGCGTGATGCCGACCATGGAGCGGAATATCCGATGACGTAGCGACGCTTTGACGTCGCCTACCACGACATCTTCTACCGCTGCGTAAATACCGCGATGCAGAAGACGGTCGAGGTTGAATGGCTCCTGGCGAGTAATCAGCCTGCTGAGCCATGAACCGATCACATAGCCGAGGACACCGAGAATCATCGCCATGCAGTAGATCTCGACGGAATTAATCGGGAACTTGATCGCGTCCATTTTCCAGACAACCCACGGATCTAAAGGTTTCGAGGCCGAAACCATGCCACGGCTCACGATCTCCACGTAACCACGTCCATCCAACCATGGGTAAACGTGGTCGGCCCAGTTTCGTTGCAGAATAAGACCCGCCAACGAGGTGCCGGAGCCAAAGAAAAGCGCACACCAAGCACCAAACGTGGTGCCGAAGCGCGTGTATAGGCCACCGATCATAATCGGCCCTGCACCGCCCAACCAGAGAGAACACATCAGAATGACGAACATGTTGATGAAGTCTAATTGAGCGAAAAACATCGAGACGACGAAGAAGAAGATCGTCACGCCCAACGTACAGCCTTTCAAATATCTCAAGTGCTGTGCAACAGGCATCTCCTTTTTTTTCAAAGGAACCACGATGTCCTGAATGATCGTGCTGGATGCATTGAAAATGCGCGAGTCATCCGTCGAAATCAGCAGCATCATCATCAGCAAGGTGAACAACCCCATCAAGACAGGAGAGAACAACCCGCCAAGTAGGGTGGGCATCATCATCTGATTGTAAAGGGATCGGAACTTTTGGAAGACAAAGTTAGCGTTTTCAGTGTCTTTCCCGTCTTTCGCCTTCTTTCCATCCACTAAAACCTCTGGCGTACCCAGCTCTGTACGTAGCGTCGTCAGGACAGAATTGAGGAACGGCGTATCTGGATTGTTCTCACGCGAATAAGGCGCATCGACGCCAATCACGTGCTGTGACGCAGGCAGCGCCGCAACATTGGCGACAACCTTTGCACGCAACGCGGGATCTACAACAATCTCCCTTGCCACTTTCCCCGTTAGTTGCACGCGCACTTCGCGGGATTCTGAAGCATAGCGGCTCGACAGCATGTAGGTGATGACGAAGATCGCGACCAACGACATCATCGTATAGGAAAAACCGTTGCGCCACGAGCCGAGAATGCCGGCCATTTTCTGCTCATGCGGCGTGCGCGCCGTTCCGCTGGTGTCGTTTCCAATCCACGATGCACGGTTCAGTATATTACCGAATATCGCCACGATCAGCGCGAACATATTGAAATCACGCAGCTTACTCACGTCCATCGGATTCAAAAAGCTTTCGCCAGGAGCCCGGTCCAGCATCACCGGCGCAACATCGCTAAACCAAGAAATACGCATGAGAATGAACACCGCAAAAATCACGAAGATCGGATAGCTGATGATGCCCTGCAAGCTGTCGGTGATGAGCAACGAGATGCGTCCGGCTGGCCAGATCAAGGCCAAGGCGAAAGCCAACAGCAGCACCACGATGATCCCGTAAGTCGGAATGGTAAAACCGAAAAGGTGAAACCGATGGGGAATATTGAGAAAGTAAATGAAAAAACGAACCGCCACGGCTGGTCCGATCGCATTCGTGATCATTTCAGCGATGGTTCGAATGCGGGCCGCCACCATACGGAAAGAACGACTGTAGCGGAGTTCAAGAAACTGACCGATGGACAGACAGCGCGTCTGCCGGAACCGATAGACGCAGTAGCCGCTGAGCGCGAGAAGTACACCGATGGGCGTATTGATCGCACCCCAAAAACCGATCGCCATGCCCGCTTGATAGTTGGCCTCGCACGCCGCAACCAGCGTGATGACCGAAAGGCCGGCCGCCATGTCACCCACCGAAATCACGTATCGTCCGGCCACGCGACCGCAGGCGAGGTAGTCCGCAACGTCCTTGACATAGCGCTTAGAATAAAACGCTGCCCACAACACGCCGATCAACGGCAAAATTACAATCAACCAACTTAACCACGTCATGATATATCTCCCGTGGACATCAAGATGCCCTGTGTGTTTTTTGTCAAGAATTAACGTCGGATATTCTATTTTTATACCCTTAGAATGTCAATCCATATTAAATGAAAAACGCTGGAAAAAACGCCGACGCACAGATGAGATCTCGAGCACTGATACCGCCATCTATACCTACTTCTTGAGCCCTACCCTATGCCCGCACGTCTTAAGCCTCGCCCTATGCCCGCACGTCTTGAGCCCCGCCCTATGCGGCGGGGTAAACTAAAAAAACCGGCATTGACAAACCGCCGAGCGTGGCCTATTGTTGCGGCATGGATTCTGGTATCCCACATTTCACTCGTTATAAAGGCTACGACTACACCCGTGGCGTCTCGCTTTTTGTCACGATTGTGACCGAACCTCGCATATCGCGTTTCGGTCGCGTCGTCGGTGGTGCTGTTTCGCTTTCCCCCCTCGGCACCATCGTGGCAGAGTCTCTTCGCTCCATGCCTGAGCGGGTACCCGACGTCACCTTGTTCGGCCATGTCGTCATGCCAGATCATATCCACTGCCGGGTTTACCTGAAGCCAAACCTCGCCGAACCGCTCAAAACGCTGGGGCGCTTCTTCGGCTCCTTCAAAAGCTACACAACGAAATGCGCCTGGGATCTCGGCGGCGAAGGCTTGCTCTGGCAACAGGGCTACCACGATCGCATTTGCTCCACGCGCCCTTTCATTGATGCCGTCGAGCGCTACATTCGCTACAACCCACTCAAGTACGAGCTCCGCCATAATCACCCAGAGCGCCTCCGGATTCACGAACCTCTCGATTCACCTCGGCTCGATGCCGAAACCTTCTGGAGGGGAATTGGCAACACAAGCCTTCTGAACAGTGACACAAAACTCCTCGGCTTGCGAGTCAGCCGACGGCTTACGCCAGAGGCCATCGGCCGTGTTGTCTCACGCTGCCACGATGCCGCCAATGCAGGTTATGCCATCCTGAGTGGCTTCATCAGCCCCGGCGAAAAGGCCGTCCGCGATGCGTTACTTGCACAGCCCGAAGCCCAGCTCCTCCACATTCTCCCTTCGTCGATGCCCCACGATTACATGCCAGAAAGCCTCTACCTCAAAGCGCTCCAACAAAACCGCCTGCTGATCTTGGCCAAAGGCAACGACGATACGCCATTTTCAAAGAGCGCATGCGATGCGCTCAACGCCGACCTCGTGCACATCGCCAACGCCGGCGAAGGGCTGGCCGCCTACTGGCGCGATGGCGGCGCGCCCACGATACTCTAGGGCCGCAGCCGTCTTAAGCCCCGCCCTCAGCCCACGCGTCTTGAGCCCCGCCCTCAGCGGCGGGGTAAGGTGGCAGGGTATTTACCCTGCCACCTTCCGGCCGCGCGTCTTGAGCCCCGCCCTCAGCCCACGCGTCTTGAGTTCCGCCCTCTGTGGCGGGGCAAGGTGGCAGGGTGCTTACCCTGCCACCTTCCGGCGGGATCCAAAGGCAAACACAAACAGCACCCAGGCCACCGGAATGGCGCAAGCAAGCTGAACATACGGCCGCGCCCAACTGGCCTCCATCACATTCTTAATGCCGCGCGAAACCCCCAGTTCGAGCACCATACTTCCGCCAGGCTGCGTTTGCAACGCACGCGTGAACACAAGCGAGGGCCCATTCTCGGGCATCGTAACCGATATCGCCTGCGCCGCTTCCACAACCGCCGCCTGCTGACCGACGATCTTCGAAGATACCAGTTCAAGCGCCATGCGATCTCTCGCACTAAGCCGGCCTTCTAGCTGCTGCGCGAATTCTTGGCTAAAGTTTCCATCGTTAAACCCCATTACGGACTGCTGCTGAACGCCTTCCTCAAAGATATTGTTCGAAGCGCGGAGTGCATCGCGGCGGTTCATAAAGCCAATCTTGGCATTCTGCACCGCCACATTCTCGAACTGCACGCGAGCGTCTTCGTTCAAACTAGCATCGGCCTGCGAGAGGTCGATCGCCTGCTTCAAAGCGCGCTGCGCCTTGCCGCGTTCACCCGATTCGAGCATCTTCCCAACTTGAGCAAAGCTCGATTTCGCCTGAACCAAAACACCTTGGCTGATCTCCTTGTTTCGACTCTGATAACGGCCTCTATCGAAACTCGAGCCCAAATAGTATTGCTTGCTACCGCGACCATCCGTTTCATCAAAATCT
>JBBRVM010000284.1:0-5420 GCA_038246865.1 Burkholderiales bacterium | reverse complement strand
TGCGCTCTGGAGAATCAGGGGCTATGGAACTTTTTCTACTCGCGGTGCATGGAATTGCAGCCGCCGCAATTCTGGTTCTCGAGCGGCTCCAGCACGGCAACGGAGCCGACATGGGCGCGTCCTTCGGCACCGGCTCTGCCGGTAGCGTATTCGGCGCGGCGGGTTCGGCTAATTTTTTAAGTCGTGCGACAGGTATTACTGCTACGATCTTTTTTGTTACCAGCGTGGCGTTGACCTACGTGGGTGCGCACAAAACAACGACCGCTGGCGGCGTGATGCAGGGCGTGACGGGTGAGCCTTCTAAGTCCGAGTCATCGGTGCCTGCGTCGCCGGTCGTTCCGGCGGCACCGAAGTCAGATATTCCGAAGTGAGTTTTTAAAGTTAGTTTTAGGCCGTCGTGGTGAAATTGGTAGACACGCTATCTTGAGGGGGTAGTGGCGAAAGCTGTGCGAGTTCGAGTCTCGCCGACGGCACCATAAAAATAATAAGTTCTGGTACGTTTCGTAACCAGACATTGTTCAGGCAGTGTTCAGGGGCAAGGAGGGCGGGGAGCACCAGTTTGCACCGCCTTTTTTTTGGGAATTTTTGAGAAATGTCGCTAGAAACTTACGTCCCGATACTGATCTTCATGGTCGTGGCGCTCGCTTTCGGCTGCGTTCTGCTCGCAGTCGGCTGGCTGATCTCTCCCTCCAGACCCGATCCCGACAAATTGGCTCCTTACGAATGTGGTTTCGAAGCGTTTGAAGACGCTCGTATGCGCTTTGACGTGCGCTATTACCTCGTAGCAATTCTGTTCATCCTGTTCGATCTTGAAATTGCTTTCCTTTTTCCTTGGGCCGTTGCGCTCAAGGACATCGGCTTTCCCGGCTTTCTGACGATGATGGTTTTTCTCGGCATTCTCACCGTAGGCTTCATTTACGAGTGGAAAAAAGGCGCGCTTGACTGGGAGTAATCCCCCTCATCTCGCCTCGAATGTTGAAACTTGGAGTGCACTGATTTATGAGTCTTGAAGGCGTTTTTCAGGAAGGCTTTGCGGTAACCACCGTTGATAGCGTTATCAACTGGGCCCGTAATGGCTCGATGTGGCCAATGACCTTCGGCCTCGCATGTTGCGCCGTTGAGATGATGCACGCTGGCGCTGCCCGTTACGACCTGGATCGCTTCGGCATCGTGTTTCGTCCGAGTCCGCGCCAATCGGATGTGATGATTGTGGCCGGAACCCTCTGCAACAAAATGGCTCCGGCTTTGCGCAAGGTCTACGACCAGATGGCTGAGCCACGTTGGGTGATCTCGATGGGCTCGTGTGCCAACGGCGGTGGCTATTACCACTACAGCTACTCGGTCGTGCGTGGCTGTGACCGCATCGTGCCGGTCGATGTTTATGTGCCCGGTTGTCCGCCGACGTCTGAGGCCTTGATCTACGGCATTCTGCAGTTGCAGAACAAGATCAAGCGCACCAACACCATCGCCCGGGCCTAACTGTTATGTTGAAAGACATCATTACGGAAACGCTGGGTGACAAAGCAACTTCAATCGTCGCGGCGCTTGACGAGGTAACGGTTGAGGTCGCAGCGAAGGATTGGCTCGCGACGTGCACGCTGCTTCGCGATCATCAAAAATGTCGATTCGACACGATGGTCGATTTGTGTGGCGTGGACTATTCAGCTTACGGCGAAGCAGGTCGCGAATCGCAAAAGTACGCGGTCGTTGTGCATCTGCTTTCAGTGACGCTCAATCAACGTGTTCGTGTTCGCTGCTATGCCGAAGACGATGAGTTCCCGGTTGTGCACTCACTCGTTGATGTATGGCCATCCGCCAACTGGTTCGAGCGTGAAGCGTTCGATTTGTTTGGTGTGATTTTTGAAGGGCATCCTGACTTGCGCCGCCTGCTTACGGACTACGGCTTCGTCGGCCACCCGTTCCGCAAAGATTTCCCGACCTCTGGCTATGTCGAAATGCGTTATGACCCCGAGCAGCGCCGCGTGCTGTATCAACCGGTCACCATCGAGCCGCGCGAAAACGTGCCACGTGTTATTCGTGACAGTAGTTACGCGAGCCAGGGTAAGTAATCGTGGCTGAAATCCGTAACTACACCATGAACTTCGGGCCGCAGCATCCGGCGGCACACGGCGTGCTGCGCCTCGTGCTTGAGCTTGACGGCGAGACTATTGAGCGAGCTGACCCACACATTGGTTTGCTTCATCGCGCCACCGAAAAACTCGCGGAAAGCAAGACCTACATTCAGGCACTTCCGTACATGGATCGCCTCGACTATGTGTCAATGATGTCCAATGAGCACGCGTACTGCATGGCGATCGAAAAACTGCTGCAACTGCCAGTGCCGGAGCGTGCGCAGTACATCCGTGTGATGTTCGACGAAGTTACGCGCGTGATGAATCATCTGCTCTGGCTCGGTGCCCACGCGTTGGACGTCGGCGCGATGACGGTATTTCTGTACGCGTTCCGTGAGCGCGAGGACCTGTTCGACATCTATGAAGCGGTGTCCGGCGCGCGTATGCACGCGGCGTACTACCGGCCGGGCGGCGTGTATCGTGACCTGCCGGATCAAATGCCGCAATATCAGGCTTCGAAGATTCACAACGCTACCGCGATTAAGAAAATGAACGAGAACCGCCAGGGTTCTCTCCTGGACTTTCTTGAAGATTTCACCGATCGTTTTCCGACTTATGTCGACGAATACGAAACGCTCCTGACCGACAACCGCATCTGGAAACAGCGCACGGTGGGTATTGGCGTAGTGAGCCCGGAGCGCGCAATGGCGCTGGGCTTCACGGGTGCGATGCTTCGTGGCTCTGGCATCGCCTGGGATTTGCGCAAGAAGCAGCCGTACGAAGTTTATGACCGTATGGACTTTGATATTCCGGTAGGCGTGAACGGCGATTGCTACGACCGCTATCTCGTCCGCGTGCAGGAAATGCGCGAATCGAACAAAATCATCAAACAGTGCATCGCCTGGTTGCGCGCGAACCCCGGTCCGGTCATCACAGACAACTACAAAGTCGCGCCACCTGCTCGCGAATCCATGAAGTCGAACATGGAAGAACTGATCCATCACTTCAAACTATTCACCGAGGGCATGCATGTGCCGCCCGGCGAAGCGTATGCGGCGATTGAACATCCGAAGGGTGAGTTCGGTATTTACATCGTGTCCGACGGCGCAAACAAACCCTATCGTCTGAAAATTCGTGCGCCAGGTTTTGCGCATCTGGCTGCGCTCGATG
Source organism: Burkholderiales bacterium (assembly GCA_038246865.1). Lineage (GTDB taxonomy): Bacteria > Pseudomonadota > Gammaproteobacteria > Burkholderiales > Casimicrobiaceae > Casimicrobium. The sequence goes on along the minus strand of JBBRVM010000284.1, from coordinate 2,178 downwards.
AAATGTCACGCGGCCACATGATTGCCGACGTGGTCGCCATCATTGGTACGCAAGACATCGTGTTTGGCGAGATTGACAGGTAAGCGATGAGTCTCTCACCCGAAGCGTTCAAAAAAATTGATCGCGAACTCTCAAAATTTCCGACTGACCAGCGGCAGTCCGCTGTTATGGCTGCGCTGACCATCGCGCAAACCGAAAAGGGCTGGTTGTCTAACGACACGATGCAGGAACTGGCAACCTACATCGGCATGCCGCCTATCGCTGTGTACGAAGTCGCCTCGTTCTACACGATGTACAACTTGAAGCCGACAGGCAAATTCAAGTTGACGCTCTGCACTAATCTGCCGTGCCAGTTGCAGGGCGCGATGCATTGCGCGGAGCACGCGAAGAAAACATTGGGCATCGGATTCGGTGACACCACAGCCGACGGCATGTTCACGTTGAAAGAGGGCGAGTGCTTTGGCGCTTGCGGCGATGCGCCCGTTTTCACTGTCAACAATCACGACATCCGCGCGAAGATTACACCCGATCAGTTCGATGTTCTCATCAATGATCTGAAGAAAGCATAGGCAGTATCAGAATGCATTTCGGACCACACATCAATGCAACGATCTTCGCCGGTCTCAAGGTCGACGACGGCAACGATTGGCGCATCGGCCCCTATCAAACGCGTGGCGGCTATGAAGCTCTGACCAAAATTCTCAAGGAAAAAATTCCGCAGGATCAGGTCATCGCTGAAGTCAAGAAATCCGCGCTGCGCGGTCGTGGCGGAGCGGGCTTTCCGACCGGGCTCAAGTGGAGCTTTATGCCCCGTCAGTTCCCGGGTCAAAAGTATCTCGTCTGCAATTCGGACGAGGGCGAGCCGGGCACGTTTAAGGACCGCGACATCCTGCGTTACAACCCGCACATGGTCATCGAAGGCATGGCGATCGCTGCCTATGCGATGGGCATCACGGTGGGCTACAACTACATCCACGGCGAGATTTTCTCGGTGTATGAGTTGTTTGAAGAAGCCCTGGAAGAGGCGCGCTCCGCTGGATTTCTTGGCCCAAACATTCTGGGAAGTGGATTCGATTTCCAGTTGCACGCATTCCATGGCTACGGTGCCTATATTTGTGGCGAAGAGACTGCGCTCCTCGAATCTCTCGAAGGAAAAAAAGGCCAGCCGCGCTTCAAGCCGCCGTTCCCCGCAAGCTTTGGCCTGTACGGAAAACCGACCACGATCAACAACACCGAAACCTTTGCTGCTGTTCCCTGGATCATGCGCAAGGGCGGCGAAGCTTTCCTCAATTTGGGTCTCCCGAACAACGGCGGAACGAAGCTGTTTTCTGTGTCTGGGGACGTTGCCCGTCCCGGTAACTTCGAAGTTCCGCTAGGCACGCCATTTGCCACATTGCTAGAACTGGCCGGTGGCATGCGCGATGGCAAAAAGTGTAAAGCGGTGATTCCCGGCGGTTCATCGATGCCGGTCATCCCCGGTGACATCATGATGCAGACCAACATGGACTATGACTCCATCGCCAAAGCGGGCTCAATGCTCGGCTCAGGCGCAGTGATCGTCATGGACGAAACCCGTTGTATGGTGAAGTCGCTATTGCGTTTGTCGTACTTTTATTATGAAGAGTCCTGTGGTCAGTGCACGCCTTGTCGCGAAGGCACGGGCTGGCTCTGGCGGATAGTCAACCGCATAGAGCACGGCGAAGGCCGCAACGAAGATCTCGATGTGTTGAACTCGGTCGCCGACAACATTCAGGGCCGCACGATTTGCGCACTGGGTGATGCGGCTGCAATGCCGGTGCGCGCGTTCGTCAAGCATTATCGCGACGAGTTCCAGTATCACATCGACCACAAGCGTTGTCTTGTGCCGACCTACATTTAACCGAACCGCCGAAACCAAGCCAACACACTCATGTTGAACATCGAAATCGACGGCAAAGCAGTACAAGTCGCACCCGGCAGTACGGTGATGGACGCGGCTAATCAGGTCGGCGCGTACGTTCCGCACTTCTGTTATCACAAGAAACTCTCCATCGCGGCGAACTGCCGCATGTGTCTGGTGCAGGTAGAAAAGGCACCAAAGCCGCTGCCTGCCTGTGCAACGCCAGTCACCGAAGGCATGAAGGTTTTCACCGCCTCTGAGCAGGCCAAGAAAGCGCAACAGGGCGTGATGGAGTTCCT
>JBBRVM010000283.1:0-5420 GCA_038246865.1 Burkholderiales bacterium | reverse complement strand
GCCAAGGTCGAACGTGGCCAACGCGTCTTGATCCACGGCGGCGCCGGTGCGCTGGGACGAGCAGCTGGCACACGACATCGACATCGTGGTCGATACGCTGGGCGGTGCGACGCAAGAGGCTTCATGGGCGACGCTGCGCCAAGGCGGCATCCTGGTCGCGACCGCGATGCCGCCGTTGCCCGAGCGCGCCGCTGCAGCGGGTGTGCGTGCGGCCTTCGTCTTCACGCTGCCGCGCGGCGCCGTGCTGGCGCAATTGGCGCAGCGTGTCGATGACGGCCGCATCCGAGTCGTGGTCGGCCGGGATCTATCGCTGGCTGACGCCGCCCATGCGCACCGCCTGGGCGAGAGCGGCATGGCGCGTGGAAAGATGGTCCTTCACGTCACCGCACCCGCAGGCTGACAGGCGGCGACCAGCTGCCGAGGTACGCGTTCAATCCCGTGTGCAGTGGGCCAAGCTGCACGTCAGACCTTTCGAACCCTTCCAAAACCTTCCAGAACTTTCCGCCACCACCCAGAGAGACAGCATGACTTCAAAAAAACTTGTTTTATCGATCGGCCTGCAGCCGCAGCGCATCGACTTTGCAGACCCTGCCTACGCTGCCTTTCCTGGCATGACGGCCGAGAAGGTTCAAGGCGGGCTGGACAAGGACATCGCCGCATTGAACGCCTTGGGTTACGACGCCAGACTTTGCCTCACCGATTTTGGCGACACTGCGGAAGACGTGATCCGGGCGACGTTGCAGCAGACCCGCTATGACTGCGTCGTGATCGGTGCCGGGGTGCGCACCATCGGTAAAAACTTTCTCCTGTTCGAGAAAATGCTCAACGTGGTCCATGAACATGCCCCGCAGGCGCGCATTTGTTTCAACACTGGTCCATTCGACACGGCGGCGGCGGTGCAGCGCTGGTGCCCTGTTGCGTGAGCTCTGTTTTTCATGCGCATCAACGCGACGACAGACTGGCTAACCGGTAGCCTCGCGGCATTGTCGGCAACTTCGTGTTTCTCAGCGACGCGGTGCAGGAGTCAGTCGCGCTGTTCCCGCCCGCGTTCACCCACCCAGACTTCATCAACGCACCAGGTAAACACTATGGAAAAAATATTTGATCGAACAACGACCGAAGGTTCAGCTCGCTATTTTCAAAATTGCGTGCGCAATGGCGACGTAGAAGGCGCGTTGAGCTGCTTCGATCCGGAGGCAATTTATGTCACCGGACCAGGCACCCAGATTACAGGCAAAGAAAATATTCGTGCCGCACTAGCGCAAGTTTGCGCGCTTAAGCCAGACCTGCAGGCGCAAAGAAGCGCTGACTTTATCACTGGCGATATTTCAGGTTGGGTCGATGAATGGACTCTAAAGGCCACGACGCCCGATGGCACCAAGCTTGATCTAAGAGGTATTTCTGGCGATGTTCTTAAAAGGCAAAAGGATGGCAACTGGGCCTACTTGATAGATAACCCTTATGGCGCAGCTTACCTCGCATAAAACAAGCTTGTTGCGCAAAGCTTTCATCACTTGACCGGGAACCGCGCGCCCACAAAATCAACGATCGCTCGAGTCGCGTCAGTCTCAACTCCGGTGTAGTGGTGATCGGCATTCGCGATCATGACTTGCTGCGATTGCGGCAACAGCATCAGATGCGCGCGGCGCAACCATGCGCTGCTCAAATTTGCTGCAAGGTCGTTTTGACCATACAGATCAAGCACCGGTAGCGAGTTCCACTTGAGCGGCAAAATTCGCCCCGTCACGCCCATGGCAATCCACGCCGCATACGGCGCATCGGGCGTCTGCTGAAAATACACATTCGCCATCCACGCACCCATGCTGTGCGACGCCAGAATTACCTTGGTGTATCCACGCTCGCGCAGCCACGTATGCGCGCTCGCGAGCCGCGCTGTCGCGTCAGGAAAAGTGCTCATGTACTCGGTCGCGTCGGTAGTCTCCTTTGGGCGAACCGGCATTTGAATCGCAAGCGTTGCATAGCCCGCATCGGCCAGCAACACGCGCAAGCGACCGATCCAGCCGAAATCTGGATGTACGCCCACACCATGCACGAGCACGAATGCCACCTGCTTAAGCCTCCCTTCGGTGAAGATGGAAAAGAACGGCTGCCCCGTTGCCGTCGTCAACGTGTGGGCGTCACCCACCACCAGGCCGGGCTCCACCTCCGCGCGCCAACGCGCCTCGCGTGCAAGGTCGGTCTGCGCGAATGCCGAAGATGAAATGAACGCCAGCATCAAGGGGAGCAGGGCGAGCCAGATGAAAGACAATCGATTCATTGATTCAGATCCTCGGGTTGCAAAATGCTCAACACCAATGCTATCGCTATCGTCATCGGTGCCACCGGCGGAATCGGCCGTGTGCTGATGCGCGCACTCGCGCAAGACGCGGCTTACGACGAGGTCATTGGGCTATCGCGAAGCAGCACGCCGCCGCTTGATTTGACTTGTGAGACCAGCATCGCCGCCGCTGCCGCGTTCATCGCCGAGCAGGGAACGCCGCGCCTCATCATCGATGCCACTGGCGTCTTGCAGTCCGAGACCGTCAAAGCCGAAAAGAGCTGGCGTGAATTAAATGCGGCACAATTGGCAGAAGCGTTCGCCATCAACGCGATCGGCCCAGCGCTCGTGATGAAGCACTTCTTGCCCTTGCTTCCACGTGAAGGCAGCGCTGTGTTCGCCACGTTGTCAGCAAGAGTCGGCAGCATCGGCGACAACCGGCTCGGCGGTTGGTACAGCTACCGCGCTTCGAAAGCCGCGCTCAATCAATTGGTGCGAACTGCAGCTATCGAACTCAGCCGACGTTCGCCGAACGCCGTCTGCGTGGCGCTGCATCCCGGCACGGTGGATACGGGCTTGTCCGCCTCGTTCGCGATGACGGGGCTCGATGTGCAAGCGCCGGAGCTTGCGGGTGAGCGGTTGCTGGGAGTCATCGCCAAACTCACGGCGGCCGATAGCGGAGGCTTCTTTGACTACAAAGGCGAAGCCATCGTCTGGTAGCGGGGGGAATGAGTCTGTTGAATGTCGAGCTCATTCCACACACAGCGGCGTGTTCCAAAGGACGAACCTCAAGCTACACCGTCGGTCAGGCTGGCCGACACTACGGCTTCAATGCATCGATGGCCGCCGCGATAGTCGCGTCGCTAGCGACGCCTTGTTTGGCATTAGCGGTCAGTGCGGCACCGCTCAGTCCAAGCAAGCGGCGCAGAATCATCAAACCATCGGTTAAGGCTAGGGTCTTTGAGTCACCATCGACATCGAGGGCCGTCAGGCTGGCGCTGATGTGTGCGGCGATTTGCGTGGCATCACGCAGCGAGGGGCCGCTGCCAAGTGCTCCATTGACAAGCGCTGCATCGCGATAGCCAAACAGGTAGCGCAACAGCAACACTCCGTCGGTTGCGGCGTCGTACTTGGTAGTTGCGTTGCTGTTGTCGATGTTGAGAATCGGTGGCGGCGGATCATCGTTAATGATTGTGCCCTGACCCTGACCATCGGCAACGGTCGCATTGGTCACATTGGTAACGTTGACAAAGAAGGTCTCATTCGCCTCGTTCAGCGTATCCCCGTTCACCAGCACTGTGAAGGAGTAGGTGCTGCTGCCAGCTGAAATGGTCTGTCCGGTCAGGCTCTGTGCGACGTAATCCGAACCCGCAGTGGCAGTGCCGTTTGCGGTGGAGATATCGAAGGTAACGTTGGTACCGGCCGGCGCGCTAAGGCTGACCGTGAAAGTGAAGTTGGTGGTTCCGGCATTGCCTTCACTTTGCGTGACATCGTTGATTGTCAGCGACGGGAAGTCGTCATTGAGAATGATGCCGGTTGCGCTGGCCAATATCCCAACTGTGTAGCCCGTGCCCGTCGCAAGTGTAAGGATCACCGTCTCGTCCGCTTCGGGGGTGGTATCAGCGGTGGGATTGATTGTGATCGTACCCGTCAGCGTATTGGCCGGAATGACCAGCGGCGAAGTGACGGCCGTGTAGTCGGTGCCGGAGGTTGCCGTGCCACTCACGGCGAAATTAATTGAGGTCGCCGTGAGCGAGGCTTGACTGAGCGTCACGGTGTAGACGAGATTACGCACGCCATCCTCTGCCACGCCAGCGGGGGAAACAGTGATCGAGGCCGTGGGCACATCGTCATTGAGGATCGTGCCGGCGGCGCTAGCTGGCGCTCCGACGGTGTAGCCCGCGCCCGCCGCGAGGGTGATGGTCACCGTCTCGTCGGGTTCGATGGTGGTGTCAGCAGTCGGGTTGATCGTGATCGTACCCGTCAGTGTATTGGCCGGAATCACGAGCGGGGAAGTGACGACCGCGTAATCGGTGCCCGAGGTAGCGGTGCCACCAATCGTGAAGTTCACCGATGTAGCGATAGGCACCGCTTGGCTCAGCGTAACGGTGTAGGCCAGATTGGTGAGGCCATCCTCACTGACGCTGAGAGGGCCAACCGCAATTGAGGCAGTGGGAACGGTAATGGTGATGTTCGCCGTTTGACTCTGTGCGTCCACGACGCTGTTGGCAGAACCCGCGCCGCCGCCGGTTGCGGTAAAGGTCGCAGTGGCGGTGCCGTTGGCCTGAATCGTGACTTGTGCGGCAGATAGCGTTCCTAACACCGCGCTACCAAACGCGTGGGTCGTGCCGATCATGGCATCGAGATTTGTCAGCGCTACCGCACCGCCGGCGCTATCGGTTAGGAAATTTGCAGTCAACGTCGCGGTTTGCCCAAATAGGATGGTGCCCGGGCTTGCTGAATGTGCAAGCTGCAAGCGCGGCGTTAAAGTTGACGTGCCCGAAGCATTAGCGGCTAAATCGCAAGGCGGAACTGTCGGCCCAGCATTGCAACCCCACCAATTGCGCGTTCCGGTAATAGTTGCGCCTGCGTTGTGGAGCCCGGCTCCGCCAGAAGTCCCTGCGGTGTTGCCGGCGATACGACTGAAGGTCACTGTGAGCGGCCCTGAACCAAATGCCGCAATGCCGCCACCTCCTTGGAAGGTACCAGTATTGGCGGTGTTGCCAGTGATGCTCATCTCATTGATGGTGGTGTTAGAGGTGGATTGCGCGAAAACAGCAATACCGCCGCCGCGTGACTCGAAGCCAGCCACTGTGCCTTGAGAGATATTGTTTTGTATAAAGCCGTCGTTGTTTAGGGTCAGCGTGGAAGCGCCAAAATTACTGTTCGACACGCCGCCACCGCGGCTGGCCGAGGTATTGCCATTGATTGTGCTGCCTTGTATCAAAATGGCGCCGCCAAAGCTATGGCGCACAAAAATACCGCCACCTTCTGACGCCGAAGTGTTGCCGGTAACACCGGTATTGGTAATGGTGACGTGGTGAGAGTCGCCAAATAAATTGATGCCGCCGCCGGTCTTGACAATGGAAGCAGAAGAAGTGGTGCGGTTGCCACTAATGGTGCTGCCAGTGATGCTGTAACT
>JBBRVM010000282.1:0-5448 GCA_038246865.1 Burkholderiales bacterium | reverse complement strand
CTCTACAGGGCGTGGAAGCGCGTGGTGCTGAGGTTGCGCGCGCGGAGCCGATGGGTTCTGTGGCGCGCGATCATCTTGAAGCCAGTTGAGCTGTTTCTTTGGGGGCGCATTGAACAACGCCGCAGAATTGCCGCCTCCTTGAGGACGACCGGCTGTATTCGCAGATCCTTTGGCGAGGGGCGAACGAGGATGACGTGGCGCATTGCCACGATTGGAATTTTGAGTCATAGTTTTTTAGTGAAGAGACCGTTTTTTGACAAACAGCCGGGTGTCGCGGAAGAGTCGCCGAAACATTCGGACGTAACTCGCATCGCGCACATCGAAGGCCGTGCGCTGGCCTGTGGAACTCACGGAATCTTGCCTGATGCGAATCAAGAAGAAGGTGAGGAGGGAATTGGTGCCGTTTGTCGGGATTGAACTGACGACCTACCGCTTACAAGGCGGTTGCTCTACCACTGAGCTAAAACGGCGAAAAGATATTCTACTTGATGACCTTGAGGTGGCTTACTTTGCTCTTCGCGACGGCGACCGCCTTTCCAGCGGGCTCGGCAGGTTTGGCAGCTTCGGCCACAGACTGATCTCCCGAAGCCGCATCCGTCGCATCAGATCCAGCAGCATCCAACGCCGGCTGAAAGCCCATGCCGTACCCCGTTTCTTTCGCGAAGATCCCGATCACTGCGGAGAATGGTACAGCCACCTCTTGCGAGGCGCCATTGAACCGCGCGTTGAACAGCGTCCACTCATTATCCATCGTGAGCTTATGCGTCGCGAGCGGGCCAACGTTGAGCACGATTTCACCGTTTTTCACAAACGCTGTCGGCACCCGCGTCAAAGCATTCACGCGCACTGCGAGGTAAGGCGTGTAGCCCTGCTCGACGCACCATTCGTACAGGGCACGAACAAGGTAGGGTTTGGCGGATTGCTCGCTCATGAAGACGCCCTGTCATACTGAGCATCGCGAAGCATCAGCAGGCAAATAGCACTGCTCATTCGAAGCGACCTCGTGGCCATAGTGATTCTTCGCGCGCTCAGAATGACACTGGGTTAGCGCCGCATGCCGCGTTCAGCGGGGGTCAGGGCGTCGATGAAGCCTTGGCGCGAGAACAAACGTTCTGCGTACTTGAGCACCGGGGCAGCAGCCTTCGGCAACTCGATTTCATAATGTGTCAAGCGCCACAACAGCGGAGCCAACGCAACATCGAGCATCGAATAGTCGTCGCCCAACATGTGTTTCTGCTTGTTGAACACTACAGAAATTTCAGTCAAGCGATCACGAACCGCAGCGCGTGCCTTGTCAGCCGTCTTCGGATTTTTGCGCTCCAGCTCTTCAACGTGAACAAATATTTCGCGATTGAAACGATGCAAAAACAGGCGTGCCCGACCGCGCGTTGCCGGATCAGCGGGCATCAATTGTGGATGCGGAAAACGCTCATCGATGTACTCGTTGATGATGTTCGACTCATGCAGGATGAGATCGCGCTCAACCAGTACGGGTACCGTGTTGTAGGGGTTCATCACCGCGAGATCTTCGGGTTTGTTGTCGAGATCGACATCGATGATCTGGAAATCCATGCCTTTTTCATGCAGGACGATGCGGCACTGGTGGCTGAACGGATCGGTGGTGCCGGAATACAAAGTCATCATAAGGCGTAAGTTCCTTCGCTCTGGAGCGACAGCGCCGCGACGCGGCACGTGGTTGGGTAAATTGTTGGCCGGACAATAGGGATCGTCCGGGTACTGCAAAAAGACATAAGGCAGGCTCGATGGCCTGCCTTGTTATGGTGCCCTGGTGGGACTGTATCGCTGGACGCTATTAGTGAATGTCTTTCCAGAATTCTTTCTTCAGCCAGATCGCCGCAGCCAGCATGAAGGCGAGCAAAAACATCATGATGATGCCGATCTGAATTCGCTTCGCCTTGTGCGGTTCGGCCACGTAGCTCATAAAGTTAACAAGGTCAGCCATCGCAATATCAAACTGCTGCGGCGTCATCAAACCTGGCGTGACGTTGTTCAACGTTTTCACGATATAGCTATTGACTACCTTGCCTTCCTTCTTGTCAACGTGGTGCTCAAACGATGACATGGTTTGTGCAGCGATAAATACTGCTTTCGCTTTTGCTTCCGCTTCATGATCGGTCTTTAACTCTTTGCCGTCGGCTTTGAACACGGTTTCGACCAGTTTGTTCACGCCAGAAAGCTCAGTCAAAACGTGCGGCATGGCAATGTTGGGCGAAACCATGTTGTTCCATCCGGTTTCCCGCGAGTCGTCCTGATAGAAGCCGCGTAGATAAGCAGCAAGCACATCAGGCGGGGAACCGCTGCTTCCCTCAATGTTAGCGGCGGTGTAGCTGCGTGCCATCACCGACAAATCGGGCGGGATCGCGCCGAACCACTCTTTGGCATCTTTCGCGGTCATCGCCACCTTCATGGTCTCGCCGATCTTGTCGGTGGTGAACATGAGGTTAAGCTTTATCTGATCTTCGGTCAGACCCAGATCAACGAGCTTGTTGTAGCGCATGTATTGCGCGCTGTGGCAGCTCAGGCAGTGATTGACAAACAACCGTGCGCCGCGCTGAAGCGACTCGGCGTCAGTACGGCTGGCAGTGGTGCCCACAAATTTGACTTCTGGGCCACCGGCGGCTAAAGCAGTTGTCGCCATCGATGCTACGGAAACTGCTGCCAGTAACGCAAAAAAGAATTTCTTCAGTGTCATGATTTTCAAGCCTACTCCGCTGCCATCGGTGAGATCGCTGGCGAAGCCTTTTCGCCAAAGGTCACCCGGCTCGGCTCAGGTTTCGTCTTGTCTGCCTTCGTGTACCACGGCATCAGGAAAAAGAATGCGAAATAGCCGATCGTGAGCAGTCGGGCACCACAGGTGGCAATCTCTTTGGTATCCATGAACGACGCCCAGTCACCGAACTGACCCCATACTGAGGTTGGTTTGACGCCCAGATAACCGAGAACGATGAAGCAGAAAATGAACATGGCGAAGAAGCTCTTGTACAAATTGCCGCGGTAGCGGATCGACTTCACGGCACCACGATCAAGCCACGGTAACGCAAAGAAAATCATCGTCGACAAGCCCATTGCGATGACGCCAGGGAACTGCGAGCCGAACATCGGTGGCACCGCGCGAAGGATCGAGTAATACGGCGTGAAATACCAGACCGGAGCGATGTGCGCGGGTGTTTTCAGCGGATCGGCGGGCACAAAGTTGTTGTACTCGAGGAAGTAGCCGCCCATTTCTGGCATAAAGAAAATGATGGCCGTGAAGATCATTAGAAACACCACGACACCGACAATATCCTTGACGGTGTAATAAGGATGAAAGGCGATGCCGTCGAGCGGGATACCCGTCTTCGGATCTTTGTTTTTCTTGATCTCGATGCCATCCGGATTGTTCGAACCGACCTCGTGCAAAGCCAAAATGTGGGCTGCGACCAAACCAATCAACACGAGCGGTAGGGCCACTACGTGAAATGCAAAGAAGCGGTTTAACGTTGCGTCACCTATCGAATAATCACCGCGAATCCAAACCGCCAATTCAGGCCCGATGAACGGAATCGCCGAGAAAATGTTCACGATCACCTGCGCGCCCCAGAAGCTCATCTGGCCCCACGGCAGCAGGTAACCGAAGAACGCCTCGGCCATCAGACAGAGATAAATCAGCATGCCGAAAATCCACAGCAATTCGCGTGGCTTGCGATAGCTACCGTAGAGCAGGCCGCGACACATGTGCAGATAAACCACGACGAAGAACATGGATGCGCCCGTCGAATGCATGTAGCGGATGAGCCAACCGTAGTCGACGTCGCGCATGATGTATTCGACCGAACCGAACGCATACGCTGCGTCCGGCTTGTAGTTCATAGTGAGAAAGATTCCAGTGACGATTTGCAACACGAGCACCATGAGTGCCAGTGAACCAAAGTAGTACCAGAAATTAAAGTTCTTCGGAGCGTAGTACTCCGTCAGATGCTCTTTGATCATCCCGGTCATCGGGAAACGAGCGTCAACCCATTTAAGAACGGGATTGGTGAACATGGATGGGGTAGTGGATGCCATAACTGCTAAGCCTCCTTACCGTCTTGGCCGATGCCGATGACGAGATTAGTGCCGTCAACCTTATACGGCGGGATTACTAGGTTAGTGGGCGCTGGCGACCCGGTAAATACGCGACCAGCCAAGTCAAATTTGGAGCCGTGACACGGGCAATAAAACCCGCCCGGCCAATCATTGCCGAGTTCCCCGGGGATCAGTTTGGACGTCGGAGAGCAACCCAGGTGAGTACATACACCTTCCATCACAATCAACTCGGGTGTAATCGAGCGCGTTTTAGCGTTGACGTAGCCCGGTTGAATAGACTTTTTGGAATCAGGATCGGTCAATTGCGAGGCTGGAATCGCCTCGAATGCCGCGACTTGTTCCGGCGTGCGTTTCATCACCCAGACGACTTTGCCGCGCCATTCAACGTTGAGCTTTTCGCCCGGTTTCAGGGCAGAAATGTCAACTTGCACTGGGGCACCGGCCGCTTTGGCGCGCTCCGACGGCGCAAGCGATGCGACTAACGGCGCGACGATAGCCGCTCCCGTGATGACACCGGGCACCGCCGCGACGGCGATGACGGTATTTCGTCTGGATTTATTAACTGGTCCGCTCATTGATTGAATGTCCGCGATTCCGAAGGGTCGTTTTTGAAGCTTGAAGGGGCCCGACAGACGACTTTCTGGGCAAAAAAGCCCTCATGTCATGAAAGGTCGGGAAAACCCAGAGATTTTATCTGAACCGCTCGCGCGTTTTGTAGTGGGGGAGCGGGAACCGCCCCACAGCACACGCTCCGGGCAGTTTCGCCAGATCGGCAGGGGTACAAATCTGCCGCCACATGGGTTATTCTTGCGGGCTCGCTGCGGCGCAGCAATCATTCCACTTATCTAGAGAAAATCATGTTACTGAACGTTGGCCTCGTCGGTTGGCGCGGCATGGTCGGCTCCGTTCTCATGCAACGCATGAGCGCCGAGCGCGACTTTGACGCCATTCAAACCACATTTTTCAGCACCTCTTCAGCCGGTTTTGCCGCGCCGAAGATTGATGGCTGCACCGTGTATGACCCGATTCTTAAGGATGGCAACGACATTACCGCGCTCAAAGGCATGGACGTGATCATCACCTGCCAGGGCGGCGACTACACCAAGGCCGTCTACGCGCCGCTGCGCGTGGCAGGCTGGAAGGGCCACTGGATCGACGCCTCGAAAATTCTGCGCATGCAGGACGATTCGATCATCATCCTCGATCCGATCAATATGCCGGTCATTCAGACCGCTCTGTCGAAGGGCGTCAAGGACTGGATCGGCGGCAACTGCACGGTGAGCTGCATGCTGATGGGCGTCGGCGCGCTCTACAAAGCGGGTCTCGTCGAATGGATGCAAACTTCCACCTATCAGGCAGCTT
>JBBRVM010000281.1:0-5456 GCA_038246865.1 Burkholderiales bacterium | reverse complement strand
GTCCGCGTCGGTGTCGAACGCGGAATCAGAGTCGGTGGCGGCGCACCACGGAGATCGAGCGATGCCCGCCGATTCACTTGATCCGCCAGCGTGCCGCGCTTGTCGCTCAATACGACGCGCGCTACGGTCTGGAACAGGATGCGATCTTCGGCAGAAATCTGATCGGCTACTCGCACGAAAATACCGCCCGGACGGTCGGCCAGATTTGCTTCAATGCCAGCGGCAATCAGTCCGAGAATCAGCTCTTGCAGTAGCTGCCGATAGCCGACGTGATCTTCGTTCCAGATCACGAGATCGACGGCGAGTCCTTTGAGTCGCCAATAGGTGTGGGCCTGCACCAATTGCCGCACCAGCTCGATATTTTCAAGATCACCGATCTGTAGCAGCACGATAGGCAGATCCCCCGAAATCGCGTAACCCCAGAGGCTCGACTGACCGCGCCGGTTGCGGATGAGAACGCCTTCAAGCGCGCGCATGGACGGATTGGCGTAGATGATTGACCCTGCCAATCGTCCGTATAGTTGAGCATCAGATTCAGTGGCATTGATTTGTTGCAAGTTGACCCAGCTATGCGTCCATGCCAGATCGAAGACGCGATCAGCGAGATTGCGGTCGCGATATTTGCCTACAAGATTTAACGCAGCTTCACGCGTTTCACTGACACCTGTCACCATGTCAATGGTCACCATCTGGTGGGGGTCAAGCGCAATGCGATAACGTATCGCGACGATGGGATCGAGCACAGAGCCTTCGCTGTTTGACAATCTGCCCTCTCCATCGTGATGATCGGATGTCATTACCTTCGGTGACTCGACGCTACGGGTACGACCTATAAAGCGCATGCGATCGGTTTCGTAGGAAGCTTCGGTCACATCAGCGCCATGCACCGCGGCCAGGTGAAACAGTGTGGGCGTACGCTCGCCTACCGCTCGCGGTCTGCGAACGCACAAAATCGCCTGTTGTCCGTGAATAACTTCTGTCTGTACGAACAAATTACTGAATGCCGTGTGCAACGCATCTGCGGAGGCTGGCGCAAGGACCACCTCCGAATAACTCGTCACTTCAATCGTGCGTCGACTGCGTGCCCGGTTGGTGATGTGCAGACGACGCAGTTCAATGTCGTCCTCAGGCGAAACAACGATTTCAGTATGAGTTTCATATTCGTGATCACGGCGGCGAAATTCAGCGCGACCCTCAGAGAATATCGTCTCAAAGGTCTCGGCAAGCTTGCGCGTCGGTTGATGCGCGTTAGACCAGAACTCGCCCGTCGCTACATCACGCAAATAGCAAAACGCACCCCAGTTGTCGCAGGTTCCGTCCTCACGCCACCGGGTCACGGCCAAGTCTTTCCAGCGACTGTACCCGCCGCCTGCGTTGGTCACCATGACGTGATAGCGCCCGTTCGATAACAACTGCACTTCGGGCACCGGCGTATTGGCGTGCTTCAACACGCGCATCGGCATCTGCGGGCCTGTCACGTCAGCGCGAACGTCAGAGAGGTCGGGCGTGTGCAGATGGACGGTGGTAGGTGTGGGGATGCGCTCTTGCAACAGCAATGTGGTCGCTTGAAACTGCGGGTTGGACTCGAAGCGCTTCTGCATCGGGCGGTCTAGCAGCAGGTAGGCCAGCGAGAGCAAACTCATGCCCTGATGATGGGCCATGTAGGACTGTATGATGGCGCTTTGGCGTTTGCGCGGCAATCGGCCAGGTGTGTAGTCGATTGCCTCAAACAGGCCATATTGACCCATCATGCCTTCCGCCGCAAGCCGTTGCAGGTTTGCGCACGCGGCTTCTGGCATCACCATCAGCGCCATTGCCGACGCATATGGTGCGATTACCAAGTCTTCGGCCAATCCACGTTTTATTCCCAAACCCGGCACGCCGAACGCACGGTATTGATAGTTCAAATTGCCATCAAACGCGTTGTAGCCCGACTCCGAAACGCCCCACGGCACGCCGCGCTGTTTGCCGTACGCAATCTGTTGCCGCACAGCCGCGTGGCAGGTCTGATCGAGCAGTGTGTTTTCGTACGTAGGCATGACCAGAAGCGGCATCAGGTACTCAAACATCGAGCCGCTCCAGGAGAGCAAGACCGCATCATTGCCAACGACCGTCAGCAAGCGCCCGAGTGCGAACCAGCTCTCCTGCGGCACGCAACCTTGTGCAATGGCGACAAAGTTGGCCAGTCGAGCCTCCGTAGCCAGCAAGTCGTAAAAACCGGTGTCGCGCCGACGTTGATCGACGTTGTAGCCCACAACCATCAAGTGTCGTGCGGCGTCGTAGACCACGCTGTAGTCGACGATGGCGAGCGCTCGCGATTCCTGCGCCAAGCGTTCGAGTGTTCTGATTCGCTGTTGTGCGCGTTGGCTCGCTTCTGCCACTGTGACCTTAAGCTCAGCAAACCATGGAAGTTCGATCCCGTCATTGTTTGCATTGATTTTGCCTTTCAGCCAGTGCGCCACCGACACGTCAAGCGTCGAAAGTTCACGCAGCGTAGGAATCGCGCCAACATCCGATATCTCATGCAACCATTCGTGCAATGCAAAAGGCGCTGATGCGAGTTGCGTCCAGGGCGCCAAAAATGTCAGTTCGTCCAGTGCGTCCTGACATTGCAGACAGAGTGCTTTAGCCCAAGCTTCCATCTCCTTTTGCCGAGCGCTTACGGCCGTTGTCGAAATGCGATCAACGTTTGCCAATGCGCTTGCAGATTGAGCGAGCTGGGTAAGCAGCACTTGCGTCAATTCAATCGTCGCGGGCGAATTCCTGTTAGCAGCTTCAATGTGGCTGCGCAATTGAGTGATCTCGGGTGAGATGTCGTCTGAAACCGCATCCACCAGATTTGCCAGCGCATCTCTGAGTCCCTCGAATGTCCTTGTATTGATGATCTTTTCGTCAACCAGCGCGGCGAGTCCCGGACTCAGTGTCAGCAGGTGACCAGACAAGTTGCCGCTATCCACTGATGACACGTAGAGCGGCAGTAAAGGCGCAAGCGTGACCGTGTCATACCAGTTGTAAAAATGGCCTTGATACCGCTCCATGCGATGCATCGTCTGAAACGCATTTTCAGTACGCTCGATGACCTTGCCGACCGATAGATAACCAAAATCATAGGCCGAAAGATTGGCGAGTAATGCCATTCCCATATTGGTGGGCGAGGTGCGGTGAGCAATGACGTCAACCGGTTGTTCCTGATAATTATCGGGCGGTAACCAGTGATCCTTTTCAGTGACGAATGTGTCAAAGAAGTGCCATGTTCTGCGTGCCAATTTGTGTAGAAAAGCGCCTTGCTCAACATTGAGCTCAACAGCCTTTCGTACCAATGGACGACTAATGAACCACACGAAGAGCGGTGCTGCGAGCCAAAGCAGCAAGACTGGGCCCGCGAAGACCAACGCTAGCGGTCGTTCAAGCGCGAGATAGAGGGTAGTTATCAACGCGAGCGCAGGGGCGATCCACATCGTTCGCCAGACACGGAGGATTTCCGTTGGGTGGCTGGTTTGCGTGCTCTGTCTGACGGAGTCGCTCGATGGGTTCCATTCCAGCAATCGTCGATGCGACAGCAATACACGCACGCAGGTGCGAACAATCGCGTCAACACTGAACCACGCCTCAAATGGGAGGCAAGCTAGTCCGAACAACGCCTGTATGATTTTGCGGATCACGTCATGGAAAGCGCCTGATAGATGCTGGCCAAGCAGCACTTCCTTTGGTTTCCTGATTAACTCCAGTAACGACGTCAGTAGCGGTGGAAGCAGTACGACGCTGAGCGCTGCCAACGTCCAATAAATAGGGCTTTCGGCAACAGCCCAACCCAACAAAAATAAGGCTATCAATGCCACTGGCACCAAACTGCGCCGCAGATTGTCAAAAATCTTCCATTGTGACAATGCGGATAATGGATTTTTCACGGACTCACCGGCAGCACCCGGTACACGTCGCAACAGCCATGAAGCGATCTGCCAATCGCCGCGAATCCAGCGATGCCTCCGAGCGACATCCGCGAGATAAGTTGACGGAAAGTCCTCGTATAGTTGCACGTCGCTCAGCAATCCAGCGCGTGCATAACAGCCCTCAAGCAAGTCGTGGCTCAGGATTCGGTTTTCCGGGAAACGATAATCCAGTGATCGCTCGAACGCATCGACGTCGTAGATACCTTTGCCGATGAAGGAGCCTTCGTGAAAGGCATCCTGATACACATCGGAGATAGCGCGTGTGTACGGATCGACACCCGTTTCTCCGCCGAAAAGACTCGCGTAATGTGAGCGATTGGTGCTTGGCAAACTAGCCGCAACACGCGGCTGCAGGATGCCGTAACCAGTGTCAACACAACCCGACTCTGCACTGACGCGCGCGTGATTCAACGGATGCGCCATCGTGGCCACTAAGTCCCGTGCAGCATCGCGTGGCAGTTGAGTGTCTGTGTCCAGCGTAATGATGTATTTCACCTGCCGCAAGACAGTGGTCTCACCTACGATGCGCGAAAACGGTTTCGTCAATCCGTTCCGCAGAAAGGCATTCATTTCACCCAACTTGCCACGCTTCCTCTCGTATCCCATCCACACGTGCTCCGCCTCATTCCAGCGACGTGGGCGATGAAACAGAAAAAATGCGTCGTGATTTTCAACACCATATTTGATATTCAAAGCGCGAATCAAATCGCTCGCCCGTTGCAGCAGCGGTTCGTCATCGGGCTGGGTCGCATCAGACGCATCACGAAAGTCGGTCAGCAAGGCAAAGTGCAGGTAAGCGTCACGATTTGAGAGGAAACGAATCTCCAGCGCTTCAGTCAATCGTTCAATATCAGGTAGGCTGGTAAGCATCGTTGGAACAACGACCAGTGTGCGAGCCTGTCCCGGGATGCCTTTCGAGAAATCCATGCGTGGGAGCCGCCCCGGCGTCACAAGCAACGTGGTCAACCAGTTTGTTAGCGTGATGGCCAACTGGCTCGCGCAGAGCAGAGACAATAAACCGACCAGAGCCAGCATCCCGTGTGTCAGCTTGTTCGCGCTCACCGCAACGGCAAAGCCACCCATGAGCGCCGCAGTTACGACTGCGGCAGCGCCTAGATAGAGATATAGGGGAAACCGTTTCCCGATCCGCGTGACTGTTTGACCCAGGGAAATACGCGTCCGCATCGCACGCTCAAGCGCCATGAGCCCCGCATCAATCAGAAAGTAACCGACGTGATTCTTGCGTGCGTCACGCTGCGTTTCGGTTGCTGCATGTGACGATTCGTTCTCCCGTTGTGAGAGTTCAAGCGCCGCGATAACGACATCTTTTTCGGAGTGCGCACTGTGTCGCGCGATCCGCTCAACGACGTGTCGATAGCGATCACGCGTGGCGAAATCCATTGCACCATAAGTCCCGTCAGAGTCGCTGCGCAAGAGTCGCTCAACACAACTCATCGACTCGACAAAATCTCGCCAGTCAGTTCCGCTCAATAGTCGCAGACTGCC
>JBBRVM010000280.1:0-5461 GCA_038246865.1 Burkholderiales bacterium | reverse complement strand
CGTCAATCTCCAGGATCATGACTTCAACTTCGTCACCCAACGACACTACCTTGGCCGGGCTGACGTTCTTGTTCGTCCAGTCCATCTCGGAGACGTGCACGAGACCTTCAATGCCAGCGTCGATTTCAACAAAGGCGCCGTAATCAGTGATGTTGGTGACTTTGCCGAACAGACGCGTACCCTGTGGGTAGCGACGTGCCAGACCAACCCAAGGATCGTCGCCCAATTGCTTGAGGCCGAGGGAAACACGGTTTTTTTCTTGATCGAACTTGAGCACCTTGGCGGTGACTTCCTGACCCACGGTGAGCACTTCCGATGGATGTTTGACGCGACGCCATGCCAGATCGGTGATGTGCAACAGACCGTCGATACCGCCCAAGTCTACGAAGGCGCCATAGTCGGTGATGTTTTTGACGGTGCCGGTAACGGTCGCGCCTTCGGCCAGCGTCGAGAGCAACTTATCGCGCTCGGCACCCATCGAAACTTCGAGTACAGCGCGGCGGCTAACGACCACGTTATTACGTTTTTTGTCGAGCTTGATGACTTTAAAGTCGAGCTCTTTGCCTTCGTACGGCGACGTGTCCTTGATCGGACGCATGTCGACTAGCGAGCCCGGCAGGAAGGCGCGAACGCCGTGCGTCATTACGGTCAGGCCGCCTTTTACTTTGCCAACGACCATGCCGGAGACGATATCGCCCTGGTTCATGGCGTTCTCGAGGAAATACCACGAGGCCAGACGCTTCGCCTTGTCGCGCGAAAGCTTGGTTTCGCCGAAGCCATTTTCGATGGCTTCGATCGCTACCTGAATGAAATCGCCAGCTTTGACTTCTACTTCGCCGCGATCATTTTTGAATTCTTCAATCGGAACATAGGCCTCAGATTTGAGACCGGCGTTAACGACTACTACGTTGTAGTCAACGCGCACCACCTCAGCGGTGATGACTTCGCCCAAGCGCATTTCCTTACGGACAAGGCTCTCTTCAAACAGATCGGCGAAGGAAATATTTTCTTCTGACATTAGGGATGTAACTTTCGGTTGGCTCTCGCACGGACGACGGTGTCGGAGAGTAGAGGTTAGGTTGATGAAATTTTCGCTGTCATCCTGAGCGGCGCGAAGGATCAGGTGGCGAGCATTGTGCGGAAAATTAACCGAACTGCTTTGCCGCCTGATCCTTCGCTGAAGCTCAGGATGACAGAGTTACTTGACACCGCCAGATCGCAATTTCCAGAGTGACAAAACAACTGCCACAGTCTCTGACGGACTGTGTTCTGCGTTGTCAATCACGACGGCGTCGAGAGCAGGTTTCAGCGGCGCGATGGCGCGGGATTTATCCTGCGAGTCGCGTCGCCGAATTTGTGCTTCGACTTCATCGGGAACTTGCGCTCGAATGGTTTCAAGCAAGCCCTCGATTGTAGAAGATTTTCCCTTTTCAATCAACTGCTTAGCCGAGCCTTCGGGATCGGCGGCAATCCGCTGCGCAGCCTGATGCGCAACGTGTTGCCTTGCGATCTGCCCTGCTCGCCTTTCGGCCCTGACATGCGCTGTCGCTGTCAAATAGATTTTGAGCATCGCGTCCGGAAAAACGATGGTTCCCATGTCGCGACCGTCGGCCACCAGTCCGGGAGAAACAGCAAAATCGCGCTGCCGTTGCATCAGCGCAGCGCGAACTTCCGGGATCGCGGACAGCGTGGACGCCGCCATTCCGGCCGCCTCCGAGCGCACTTGGGTCGTGGCGTCAACGCCATCAAGCCAAATCGTCTCGTCAACAAATTTCAGAGAAAGCACACGAGCTTGTTCTTCTAAAACCTTGATTTCATTAAAATCTATTTTTCTGGATAGGCAAGCTAGCGCATACGCCCGGTAGATCGCGCCCGAATCCAGCAAATGAAAACCAAGCGCTTCGGCGACCTTCCGCGCAACCGTACCTTTGCCGGACGCGACGGGTCCATCGATGGTGATGATGGGCATTGACATGTCAGTTTAGACTCGGCATGAAAACGAATAGCTTTTTGCTGAATCGCCCATTAGACGAAGGCTCACATGGCGAAAAGTCCATTAGTTGATTATCGATAAATATCGCGCTCAGCTGGCAGTCGCAGGCGCTTTGACATAAAAGTTGTTGGTCTACAAAGGATCTGCACATGCATGGATTTTAAAGACGCCGCAGCACTGAGGGTTTTTCCATGAGCAGGGTGTCACGACTCTGAACGGCGGTCGCGGCAAGCCGCATCTCGTTTAGAACCTTCGGCGAGGGCCCGAACCCGTTTGAACGCTTAGGGTGGCGCAGTCCAGCCTGCGCCTACGCGGGGCGCGCGGCATCAACCGCCCCCCGGCAAGAGCTAAAGCCCGAGCCTCTTCTCAATCGCCACTAACCGCGCTTTGAGTTTTGCGATCTCGCTGTCTTTCGCGCGAACCTGTTCGCTGAGCCTAAGATTTAACCCCTGAATCGCGGCGATGGCCACGCCACTGGCGTCGATCGTCGAAATCGTTTTGTCGTCCTGCCCGACGTTGAACAAGCGCTTGAAGTCCTGCGCCATCGGGCCGATGTGTTTGACCTTGCCAGTGTCCTGTTTATAGTTCCAGATGTTCATCGGCAGTGCGATCACCTTGGCGAGCATGTCTTTCGCGCTGATGCTTTGAATGTTCTCTTTCAGGTTGCGGTCGCTGACGATGGTGACGCCGCCATTGACGTTGAGGCCAGCGGCGCTCAGTTGCATGCGCACATTGCCGCCGGTACCGGGATTGCATTGCGCGTCGGAATGAACGCCGCCATGAAACCAGCAGAATCCCGCGTTGGTGTCGGTTCGGAAGTACGTGGTGTTGGCTTGCACGCCAATGCCGTAGGGCGCATCGATGCCGGGTGTCAAGCCCCAAAGATTGATCATCTGCCGTGTGCTTGCACCGAAGTTCACTCTGGTAGTGGGATCAAGGTGGACGCCACCGCCAGCGCGGATGTTGAAGCTGTTGATGGCTACGCTGCCGTAGTCGGGCCCAGAAAAATCAGCCCACACAAACGACCCACTATGCGTGGCCTTGGCGCGGTAACCGGCGGCAAAGCTGTCGCTGCCACTCGCGGTGTTCGTCCGCCCGCCGGGCACCGTCGCGTACTGGCCACTGGCCACGTTCCTCGAGCCGCCACCAATGGCCGCGGCGAAGGCGCTGCTCAAGTTGTTGGTGCCACCGGCGATGATCGAACTATCGCTGAATGCATTATTGCCGGTGCCACCGCCGACGGTCGCGAAATCTTGGAGCGCACGATTGCCGCAGGATTGATCGACCGCGCCCGTGATGGGGTTTACGCAATTGTTGCCCGCATAGCCGCCGCCTGCGACGGTCAAGCCCTGCCCGGTTGTGCTGTTGTTGGCAGAACCGTTGTTGACCGTGGGCGCATCGGCAAAGAAACCGGTCGGTTGTCCAATGCGCAAACCGTTTCCACCCGGGACCAGCACGTTGATCTGCGCGCCTGCGGTTCGCAGCGTGAGCGGCTGTACGTCGTTAGTGCCAAGCACGCCCGCCACGCCAAACGAATTACCGCCCTGCACAAACGCATTGATCGCGCCGCCGACCGCGCAACCGTTGACCAGAAAGCTCGTCACTGCCGTCAGATCAGGGCGCGAGCCGCTGCCGAGCGCCAGGCCCGCCGTTAACGACGCACCCTGAAAGCCCGCCAGGCGCCGCGCGATGATGGTGGTGTCCACCGTGTCCACCACGCCGTCGCCATTGATGTCGAGCGCGCAGCCAACGCATTCAATGTTGGCTTTCACCTGCATGGGATCAAGACTCGCGTAGCGCGTGCTGGCGATCAGCGGCGCGCCGGTGTGATGCCGAGCGCGTATCGCGTGAGCACGACGCCGTCGTTTAACGCGTCGGAGCCACCGGTGTCGAAGGGGCAGGTACTGGCGGCGGCGTGGGTCGCCAGAACGATTGCGGCCAATCCAGCGGCCCACCCTTTGCCAACGACAGCGTGAAAGCGAATATGCAGTTTGATGAGAATTCCCCCGAAGAAAAAACGTCGGACCGTGCGGCCAACCCTACAAACGAAACGCAGGCGCGGATCGCGCCACGATTGTCTCCGTTTCGGAAAAAATTGTCATCACCGCAATTGTTGGCAATATAACTTTTCGCTGTAAGCGCTATTGCATCGGGGCTAGCGCTAAAAAAGCTTTGTAGTCGACTTTACATAAATATCTGCCTTAGCCCTTGCGCACTGGTGGATTCACGCAAAAGCCAGTCCTCAGCAATCAGCGCTCATTGACGTAAACTACTGCGCTCGTGCTGGATTCGGGCGGAATATCGTCACTGGCAGCGGCGTCCGCAATAAAAAAGCCCGGCGAACCGGGCTTTCTATTCTCATCGACCGCAAGAGAATTACTTCTTCTGCCTGGCGATGATCTTGTCTTTGATCTTGTCGTAAACGTCCTGCGTCAGGACCTTTTTGTTTACGAGATCATCTTTTCCGTTGTACGGACGACCTTTCACAATGGCGGCCGAGCGGGCTTCGCCAATGCCGTCGAGCGTCGCGAGTTGCTTCGCCGTAGCCGTGTTGATATCCATCGGCTCCGGTGCCTTTTTGGCGTCGGCAGGCGCGGCTTTTGCCGGGGTAGCCGTCGCAGTAGCGGCGTCTTTCTTTGCCTGCGTCGCGTCGAGCGCGAACAGCGGGGAAGCGATCATTATTGAGGCCAAAAGGACAGTGGCGAAACGTTTCATTGAGGACTCCTTAAAGGAAAAAATTGGCTGATCTTCCCGCCCAACCGCTGCGGATGCGTGCGACGATGGCAATGTAACGGAAGCCGGGGCATCGCGTTGTGTGCAGTTCATTCGCGGCATCTTGCGGCGCTGAACCGCCATCAGCCCGCGATTCGTCGCCATCCCATGCAAGTCGTCGCCTGCCGCTTTCTGACCGGTTCGTGCGGTCACAGAATCACACCATTGAATCAAAACCGAGGGAGAACCTGAATGAACCGCAAACTTCGCACCGCTCTGATCACAAGCCTGGTGGTGATCGCCATCGCTGCTGCACTCTCCCTCGTATTCCTTGCCGCTGCCCAATGGTGGCCCGCCGCGAACAGCGCGCACATTCGATGGGGCGATCACTCCACGGCGCTCTCAGGCGTGTTTGAAAGTGGATTATTGAAATTCATGGCCGCATGGGCCGCAATCACGTTAGCGATCCTGATTTCAGTCGCTGCCATACTTTTCGCGTTCACGATCAGCGCCATCGCACTTGGCACCGTCGCGCTTTTCATGGCGCTGCCGATGCTGGTGATCGCGGCGTGTGTCTGGTGGGTCGTGCGCCGCAACGGTCGTGATCAGTTGCCTCAACGCGGAGCCCCGAATCCGCAGGTTTAGCCTTTGGCTAGGTGAGGCTAAGCACGTGCCCCTCTTCCGGCTTGGCTTTTCCGGCAATGACTTCCGCCATCGCCGCCAGCGAAGCGTCAACGCCGTCGCCCTGAACGGTCT
>JBBRVM010000279.1:0-5485 GCA_038246865.1 Burkholderiales bacterium | reverse complement strand
GGGAAGCCCGTGGGCACGGGCGCGGCTCTGTCAATCAAAGGCGGACCTGAAAACGATACTTGTGACGGCAACTGGATCACGCGGTAGTAAGCCGACAAGTTGATCGGATCGCCAGCCCACGTCGCCTGCGGTAGTGCGAGCGTGCAAAAAACAACGACCGCGCGAAGCCAACGCGTTGCCCTTCGTTCGGCTGTTATCGAGTCATCACTCTGGCAATTTGAGTTTGAGTACTTTGTCATGGCGAGCACCTGTCAATCCGGCAATCGAACAACGAGAGCTGGACTGCCCGAAAAGCATACATCCTTTGAGTTGCCGATCCGCTTTCCCCGAGGCAAAACTCATCGCGTACGGCGCGTATTCCTCAAACAGCTTTATGGGTGCATCCTTTGGAAGCGTTGTTGCATGAAGTCTAGCGCGTCAATGCCATAAAAAATACCGCTTATCGACTTTATGGCTTTTCACGAGCCAGCCCCAATACAATAGAGCTTCTGGAGAAATGCTGTTGATTGGTCGATTGAAGCGCAAGTTAACGCTGACCGGACGCTCTTGAACTTCGTTGTATCGTTCACATATTCGCAGTCACGGCGCTGGTATTTGACCGGGTCGCGCTGCTCGCACAACGTGTTTTCTCAAAGGAAAAACTCGCAATGAAACGAATTCTGCTGTTTGTACTGACCAACGTCGCGGTCGTCGCGGTGCTGGGCATAGTGTCAAGCATTTTTGGACTCAACCGCTATGTTGGACCGAACGGACTTAATCTGACCGCCTTGCTCGGTTTCGCGCTGGTCTTGGGCTTCACGGGCGCGATTTTTTCGCTCCTGATCAGCAAGCCAATGGCGAAGTGGACGATGGGTCTGACCATGATCAACGATTCGCCCGATCCGACGCATCAGTGGATCGTTGGCGCGGTTCGCAAGTTTGCGGATAAAGCAAAAATCGGGATGCCGGACGTGGCGATATTTGAGGGTGAAGCCAATGCGTTCGCCACTGGTGCGTTCAAAAATTCAGCGCTGGTTGCCGTGTCCACGGGCCTCCTGCAAAGCATGAACCGGGAAGAGGTTGAGGCTGTTATCGGTCACGAAATTGCGCACGTTGCCAACGGCGATATGGTGACCATGGCGTTGGTGCAAGGCGTGATGAACACATTCGTGATCTTTTTCTCACGCGTCATCGGCTATTTCGTCGATAAAGTCATCCTCAAGAACGAGCGCGCTGGCACCGGCATCGGCTACATGATCACCGTGTTCGTGCTCGACATGGTGCTCGGTGTACTCGCGCACATCATCGTGTCGTGGTTTTCCCGCCATCGCGAGTTCCGCGCCGATGCGGGTTCGGCAGAACTGATGGGTAGCAGCAAACCGATGGTCAATGCGCTGGCACGTTTGGGTGGCCTCGACCCCGGTGAGTTGCCCGCCAGCGTGAAGGCCATGGCCATCAACGATCAGCCGGGCTGGTCCGCGCTGTTCTCGACGCATCCACCGATGGAGGATCGTATCAGGGCATTGCAAGAGCGACGTTAACCCGTAGAGGTGCCCTTTAGTTCTGAATGTTTGACAAGGCCCCGTGAGGGGCTTTGTCGTTTCAGTCGCTCCCGAAATCAGGAGCGCAGGCCCACTGGGAGAATTCTGGACAACATTTTCGCCAGTTCTGCCAATGCATTTCTACGCGGTTGTCGCGCTTTCGGCTTTTCTCCTCTTTCTCGTACAACCGCTCATCGCCAAGCAAATCCTGCCGTGGTTTGGCGGCAGTTCTGCGGTCTGGACGACGTGCATGCTGTTCTTTCAGGGCGCGCTGTTGCTGGGCTACGCGTACTCGGACGTGACGCCTCGCGCGCTGGGAACGAAGCGCCAGCCGTTGCTGCATATCGTGGTTGCGCTCCTCGCGCTGTTGGTGCTGCCGATTCTTGCGCCGGAGAGCTGGAAACCGTTGGGCGGCGAAGAGCCGATATCGCGCATCCTGATGTTGCTGGCGGTGACTATCGGCCTGCCTTATGTGTTGCTGTCGACAACCAGCCCGCTAATTCAGAGCTACTTCGCTCGACTGCATCCGGGCAGTGATCCGTATCGGTTGTTTGCACTGTCGAACGCGGCGTCGCTGATTGCGCTGGTGGCCTATCCGCTGGTGATTGAGCCGTTTGTGGGTACCCGCATGCAGGCGATTGGGTGGTCGCTATTGTTTGCGGTGTTTGTGCTTTTGCTGGTTAGTTTGGCCTGGCGGGTTTCGCGGGCTGCAGTTCAATCAAGTTTGGTTGATACAGCCAGGTTCACCCCTCTCCCCGGCCCTTACAAGGGTCAGGCGTTGGCCGCTCTCCCGCCAAGGGAGAGGGGACTAGATGGCGATCACGTTACCAGCGGCCCGAAACTCGACGCGGTGACGCAACTGCGCTGGATCGCCCT
Source organism: Burkholderiales bacterium (assembly GCA_038246865.1). GTDB lineage: Bacteria > Pseudomonadota > Gammaproteobacteria > Burkholderiales > Casimicrobiaceae > Casimicrobium. The sequence continues at coordinate 3,089 of JBBRVM010000279.1, read as the reverse complement.
ATCAGCCGCTGGCTCCATGTTGCTGTTGGCCGTTTCCAACCACATTACGCAAAACGTTGCCAGCGTTCCCCTGCTGTGGATCCTGCCACTGACGCTTTATTTGCTGACTTTCATCCTGACATTTGACGGCACTGGCTGGTACAAGCGGCACATCTTCGCGGGGCCATTTTTTGTGATGGTGATTGGCATGTGTTTCTTGCTGGTCGACAAGGATTTTCAGTTTGACCTGGTGATCCAGACCAGTGTGTTTTGCGTCGGGCTCTTCGTCGTCTGCATGGTCTGTCATGGCGAGCTGGTGCTGTCCAAACCGGCGCCGCAAGACCTCACGCGCTTCTATTTGCTGGTGTCGATTGGGGGAGCGCTGGGTGCGCTGGTCGTGAGCGTGGTTGCGCCCCTACTTTTCTCAACCTATGTCGAAACCCCGCTGGCTTTACTGGTGGCGGCATTGCTGTTTGTTCCCGTCGCGCAGGCAGCGCATCCTTTTTTGCAATGGGTCGCGGTCGGGTTGGCTATCGGCGTGGTCGGAACCGGCGCGTGGTTCGTGAAACAGGAGCACAACAACGCGGTCGAAGTGACGCGCAATTTCTATGGCGTGCTCAAAGTCAAGTCCTATGATGAACCGAAGAACGAGGACTACCTCGTACGGCTGGTGCACGGCGCGATCCTGCACGGCGAGCAATATCCGAACGATAAGTGGAAACTACAACCGACCACTTATTACACGCCGTCGTCGGGCTTTGGTCGCGCAGTCAATTTGCAGCGTGAGGTATCACCAAAAACCAACAACACGCAACGGATTGGCATGATCGGTTTAGGTGTCGGCACCGTGGCCGCGTATTGCCGGGAGGGCGATATCTGCCGCATCTATGAAATCAACGCAGAAGTTGAACGCTTAGCGCGCAAACATTTCACCTATCTCGCCGATAGCAAAGGAAAAAACAGCGTGATCCTGGGCGATGCCCGCTTATCGCTTGAGCGGGAGGCAAGTAATCAATTCAACGTGCTGGCGGTCGATGCGTTTTCCGGCGATTCGATCCCGATGCATCTGATCACTCAGGAGGCCGTGCGCGCCTTCATGGGGCAGGTTTCAGCGAACGGAATCCTCGCGTATCACGTGTCCAATCGCTTTCTCAATCTGCCGCCGGTTCTGGCCGAAATCGCAGAAAGGGAGAAGCTCGCAGGCGTTGTCGTGGAAGACCCGGCGCAAAAGGACAACACGTTGCATTCGTCGAGTACCTGGGTGTTGCTGGCGAGAAATGCCGACGCACTCAAGGGGATTGGCGAAGCTGGCACGCCGTTGGCTCGTGTGGAAGGTGCGCCATTGTGGACTGACGACTTCAACAACCTGCTGTCTGTGATTAAGTGGAAGCACTAGCGGACTAGCGTTGGCACGGGCCTGCGCAATTGCACAACTTTGCGCGGGCGTAAGGATCATCTCCGTCCGCAAACTGCGCGCGCCATATCAGGCAAACGACCGCGAGAGTTGGCGGGCCGACGTTTCGCGCGAAGAATTGTTTTGCGAGAACCGCTTAGCGCGTAGCTATAAATTTGCTACCGTGAAACAGCAGCGGTGCGCCTTCATTCGCTGACGCGCGCAGCACTTCGCCGACAAACAGTTCATGGTCGCCAATGCGGTGCACCGTGATTTTCTTACAGACGAAATGGGCGAGCGCGCCCCGAATCAAAGGGGGTTCGTCCTTCGTTTCAAGTAATGCGATATCAACAAATCGATCAGGTGCGCGGCTGGCGAATTGGCGCGCGATGTGGGTTTGATGCGCGGCCAGGACGCTGACGCTGAAATGAGTGGTTTCGACAAAAATGCGGTGTAAACCGGAATTCACGCGCAGACTCCACTGCACCAGCGGCGGGTCAAGCGACACCGATCCAAACGAGTTCGCCGTCATGCCCACAGGCGCGCCGTGTTCATCCAGCGCCGTAATCACGGTCACGCCCGTAGCGAAGCTGGCGAACGCGTGGCGCAGCGTGTCTGGGACGTGGGGATCGATTGGCGATAGCGCGGAGGGGGCGGACTTCGGGTGAGGCATGAAATATCAGGTGAAGCGGAAGGCAAATCTTCAATCGGGCATGCCCAAAAACAAATTTGTAGCGGTGCCCTACACTTGGCAACCAGCCAATGACTCATCTCCCAGAGGAATCAATTATGAAGCTTTCTGTCCCCTTACTCGCGACGGTGTCACTTTTGGCGGCGACGATGCTCGCACCAGCGCATGCACAAATCAAAATCGGCGCGATGGTGTCGGCAACCGGCCCCACGTCTGCAATCGGTATCCCGCAGCGAAACTCCGTGGCGTTGTTGCCAACGACCGTCGGCGGCATGACCATCGAATACATCACGCTTGACGATGGCGGTGATACGACGCGTGCGGTGCAAAATGCGAAGCAGTTGATCAGCCAGCACAATGTTGACGCCATCATCGGACCATCGACCACGCCCAATGCGCTGGCGATTTTGTCGATCATCGCCGAGGCGAAAGTGCCACTGGTGAGCACCGTCGGTAGTCAGGCCGTTGTCGAGCCACAGGACGCGACCAAACGCTGGGTATTCAAGACAACGCAGAACGATGATCTGATCGCCGAGGCGCTGGTGTCGCACATGGCGCGCAGCAAGGTCAAGCGTTTGGGTTTCATCGGCTTTAACGATCCCTTTGGTGAAGGTTTTTTGAAGGTTCTTCCGGGACTTTTGGCCAAATACAAAATCGAATTGGTCGCCTCGGAAAAGTACAGCCGTACTGATCAATCGGTGACGGGCCAATCCCTGAAACTCATTGCCGCGAAGCCGGATGCTGTTTTCATCGCAGCCGTCGGTGGCCCGGCTGTGTTGCCGCAAGCAACGCTGCGGGATCAGGGATTCAAGGGCACGATCTATCAAACCCACGCCATCGCCACGCAAGACTTCATCAAGATTGGTGGCCCAAAGGTCGAAGGCACGGTGTTGGCTGCGGGCGGCATGTTGGTGTTCGACGAAATGAGCGATGCCAACCCGGTTAAAAATGTCGCGGCGCGCTTCATCAAGGCGTATGAAAAAATTTACGGTTCGCGTCCGGCCACGTTTGGTGCGAACACCTACG
>JBBRVM010000278.1:0-5493 GCA_038246865.1 Burkholderiales bacterium | reverse complement strand
CGCGAATTCGCCCTGTTACGCGCTCTGGCGGCCCGTCCCGGCGCGATACTGAGCAAAGCGCAACTGGAGAGCGCGCTTTACAGCAGCGGCGGTGAGGTCGAGAGCAACGCGATTGAGGTTCACATCCACAATTTGCGCAAAAAGTTGGGCGATACAACGATTCGGACCCTGCGTGGCGCGGGCTATGCGCTTCGCGTTGATGGTTAGAGCGTAGAGCGCGATGGGCAAGTTATCCATTCGTAACCGTCTGGTCGTCGGTCTCGCGCTCGGGCTCACAGTGCTGATCGGCGGCATGCTTTATGTGGTGTATCGCAAGGCGCTGGTTGAGGCGGCAGAACTGGTCGACGGTGACCTGACTGGTGCTGCTCGGGTGGCGATTCAGCTCTCATCAACCGCGCCATTTTCGGTGATTGCCCCGCCCGCATTGCTGGCGCACGATCCGTACGAGACGCCGCTGGTGGTGCAATTCTGGAGCCGTGAAGGTGCCCTGCTGACGCATCTGGGTGCCGACGTTCAGATGAGCACGAGCCCCCGACACAGTGGCTTTGCCTATCTCGAGGTAGCCGGTCGTAAATGGCGCGCCTATTCGGTGATCAACAACAGCGGCACCGTGTGGGTACGCACAATGGTGACCGCCGACGCACGCGATCTGATCGCCAGCGATATCGCCCAGCATTTGGCGCTATCGGGCATTGTCGTGGTGCCGCTGATGTTGATTTTTCTGTGGGTGTACGTAGCGTATCTGTTGCGTCCGCTGGGTGATTTTTCCGGCGTCATCGCTCGGGCCCGCATGAATCAGCTGACGCATATTGATTTGCGCCCCAAAGCACGCGAACTGGAACCGGTCGCGGGTGCGATCAATTTGCTGGTCGGACGCATGAGAAGTGAGCGTGACATCGAGCGCGCGTTCATCGCCGACGCCGCGCACGAGCTACGCACGCCGCTCGCGGGCATCCAGCTGCACGCACAAACCGCGCTTGCTGAGACCGATCCCGTGCGCCTGCGCCGTTCGCTCACGAGTATCGAAGGCGGTAGCCAGCGCGCGGCGCATCTGGTAAATCAATTGCTTGGCCTTGCACAATATGACAGCGTTAAAAAGCTGCCAATGATGCCGGTTCGTGTTGATGCGCTGGTGCGTAACGTGCTGGCCACAACAATGCCGATTGCCGACGCGCGCGGCGCGGAAATCGTGTCGGAGCTGGGCGCCAACGTTGCGGTTCTTGGCAACGAGCCTGCACTGGAGGTGATGTTGCAAAACCTGCTGGCAAACGCGATCCAGTTTTCGCCGAAAGGCGGAGTCGTCACCCTGAAGGTCGTGGACATGGGACGACACGTCGAGATCTCGGTGTGCGATCAGGGTCCGGGCATTCCAAAAGAAGCTCGTCGACACATATTTGATCGGTTCGCGCGGTTGCCAGGGAGTCCAACAGGCGGCTCGGGGCTGGGGCTTGCTATCGTGCATCGAATTCTGTTGCTTCATCGCGCCCGTATCGCTGTTGCGGCGAGCGAACAGGGTGGCGCGATGTTTACCGTCAGTTTGCGTTCGCCTGACACAAAGTCGCTCATACCGGACGAGCCGTAAATTCATGGCCACGAGCACTGCTTGGCCTGCGAATGCAATCAACAGCTTTTTCATGAAACGACGGTTGCATATGGGCTCGCTGCGTGCTTTTATATAAGTTGACTCCCGATTAGCAAGGTGCCTCAGCTTGGGAATTGTTATCCTGACCACGGCGGCGGATCAGCGTGCATACTAAAACGCGCTCCACGACGCGCAAGCGGTGCCGCCTGATGTTTCGCTTCACTCAACATGACAACCTTGCTGAAAAGCCACTTTGCTGCGGCAGCTTGCTAATCAGGAGTTGACTAACGCTAATTTATGATCCTACGCCTTATTGCGGCGTCATTCGACAGAAAAGCTGATCAGATCAAACCGTTCCTAGCCCTCGTATCAGCAAGTAAATAAAGTGAAACTTCGCGGTCACTGACGGGGGCAGAGCGAACAGATAAAGCTCGTGCTGCCCGATCCTGCGCGACGGTTCGCTTTAAACCCGGACAATCCGCACTAAGGAATTGTTGAAACAAGAAATTCTTCGGCATCTTTCGCCTCTAGCGACCCTGGGTCGTGTGTAGAAAAGGCTACAGGCTGACCGCCACATCGCCGTCTACTCGCCAGATGTCGTCCGATCCCGCATCGGCAACGTTAATGTCGCAAAACGTTAAACTGCTCCGTCTTTCACATGACTCGGGCGCGAAAATCGTCGATGTCCGCGGGATCATTCTGAGGAAACTATGAAACGTATTGCCGTTCTTTTGATTACTTCGTTCAGTATCGTGAATGTCGCATCCGCCCAAATGCCAAAACTCGACACCACGCCCGGCAAGTGGAGCTACAGCACGCGCACCGAAATTCCCGGCATGGGCAGCATTCCGATGAGTTTTGAGCAGTGCGTGACACAGAAGGATGTTGACGAAGGCAGAAATCTTTCCGCGCAAAAAGACGCGGGCATGGACTGCAAGTATTCGGACTTGAAGCAAACCGGTAACCGGTATCAGTTCACCGCGACCTGCACCAGCAAAAACATGCCGGAGCCGATGGTGATGACGTATGACATGACCGCTTCGCCCACTCAGTTCGACTCCAAGATGACCATGACCGGCGGCAACACCAAGGCCATGGGCGGCAAGATGAATATGAGCATGAGCGCCAAACGAACCGGCGGATGCTAGATCGATCGCTGGCAGGCGCTACAGCATGGGCGGTAGCGCTTTGTGCAGGAGTAGCCACAAACGCGATCGCTCAAACGCCCGGCGAGTGGCGCTACACCATCGTCACTGACCGTGCGTTGATCCCTGCCGACATGCGGGTCAACTTCCCGACCATCGTTTTTTCGGCATGCCGCTCGGCCGAGGACTTCGCGAGCGGCCGCGCCTTTGCGCTGCAAACGCTCGCGAGCAGCGCCGAGCGCTGCCCCAGTGGCGGCTTCGTGCGCACGTCGCCCGCGCTCGGCAGTGCAGGCGGACAGGGCGACGCCCTGACCTTTGCCTATGCCTGCGACGCCGGGCAAACGCTCTCGGGGCTTGCTACTGGCCGCGTCCAGACAACGCGTTTCACGGTAAATCTCGAATCACGGTATTCACCACCGGTCGGCAGCGTCGATGTCGTCAGGCAAACCATGACCGCCGCACGCATTGGGCCGTGCAAGGTACGCCCTGATAGCGATTTGATGCAGGTGAAGTAGTCAGCAGGACAGGTTTGTAAGGGAAAGTTTCCTTTCTGCGACTATGCTTCAAGCTCTCGCAAGCATTCACGCAGTAGGATTTTCATGCACGCCGTACTCCCCCGCCTAGACGCCCATCGCACGGCGTTTCCCAAGTTGCGCCGCCGCAGCGTCAGCACGTTGCAGGTCAACCTCGGCTACAAGTGCAATCAATCCTGTGTGCATTGCCACGTCGCCGCGAGCCCGCAGCGCACCGAGATGATGGATTCGGAAACGGTCGATCTGGTGATCGATTACCTCAAACACAGCGGTGCGAAAACGCTTGATCTCACAGGTGGTGCGCCTGAGCTAAATCAGTATTTCCGCGCACTCGTCGTCGAAGCCCGCACGCTGGGCGTGAAGGTGATTGATCGCTGCAACTTGACGATTCTGTTCGAACCAGGACAGGAAACGCTGGCGCAATTTCTGGCCGACAACAAAGTCGCGATCACCGCTTCCCTGCCCTGCTATTCGGTAGAAAACGTCGACAAGCAGCGCGGCGATGGCGTATTCGACAAGAGCATTCGCGCGCTGCAATTGCTCAATTCACTGGGCTATGGCGATGAAGGTAGCGAGCTTGAATTAAACCTCGTCTATAACCCGCAGGGCCCCGTGTTGCCACCGGGTCAGGTGGGCTTGCAGGCCGACTACAAACGTATCCTCGGCGACACCTTTGGTATCCGCTTCAACCACCTGTTCGCCATCGCCAACATGCCGATCCAGCGCTTCGGTTCGACCCTGATTTCGAAGGGCACATTTGACGGTTACATGGGCGTGCTCAAGGCTGCGCATCGTGATGAGAACCTTGATGGCGTGATGTGCCGCGATCAGGTAAGCATTGACTGGCAAGGCTATCTCTACGACTGCGATTTCAACCAGATGCTGGAGCTGGCAACCAAAACCGGCGGTCGCGCAAAATCGCATTTGAAGGATGTGCTCGCTGCCGCGCCGGACGCGCTCAACGATGGGCCGATTGTGATTCGGGATCATTGCTATGGGTGCACCGCCGGGCAAGGTAGTTCGTGTGGTGGGGCGCTGGTCTAATCTGAACGCGAGGCTCTTGTAGGAGCGGCTTGCCGCGACCCCAGGTGGACGTAAATTTCAGCGCTCATTCTTCAGTCAACGTGGTCGCGGGGAGCCGCTCCTACAAGAGCTGACCCGTCAAGTTGAAACTCTCCATCATCATCCCCGTACTCAACGAAGGCGTGAACATCCCGGAATCGCTAGCCGGGCTGCAACTGTTGCGCGAGCGCGGCGTGGAAGTTGTCGTGGTTGATGGCGGCAGTAGCGACAACACATTCGCGCTCGCACGCACGCTTTGCGATCACGCCGTCGCGTCCTCACGCGGTCGTGCGATGCAGCAGAATGCGGGCGCCCAAATCGCGACAGGCGACACCCTGCTCTTCCTCCATATTGACACCCAATTGCCCAATAACGTTGATGCACTTGTCGAGGCAGCATTAACGGGGGATCGAGCCGTGTGGGGACGATTTGACGTGACGCTGGGCACCGATGGCGACCGAACGCATCCGATGCTCAAAATCATCGCATCTTTGATGAATTTCCGCTCGCGGTTGACCGGCATCGCCACGGGTGATCAATGCATTTTCGTGCGCCGATTGGCGTTCGATACGGTCGCAGGATTCCCGCAGATTCCGTTGATGGAAGACATCGCGCTGTCCAAAGCGCTGAAGAGAATTTCTGCACCTGCCTGCCTTCGTGAACGGGTCACCACGTCGGCACGACGCTGGGAAAAAGCTGGCATCTGGCGCACGATGGTTCTCATGTGGTGGCTGCGCTTTGCCTATTGGGTCGGTGTGTCGCCGACGAGACTTGCAACGTGGTATCGCTAAGTATCGTGGCCCTTGTAGGAGCGGCGAAAGCCGCGATCAACCTATCGCTCGAAGCTATTCGCGGCTTTCGCCGCTCCTACAAGAACGTATGAACCCAAGCGCTTTCCACATCGCCGTCTTCTGCAAAGCGCCCGTCGCGGGCAGTGTGAAGACGCGGCTCATTCCGGCATTCGGCACTGATCGCGCGAGGGATGTTTACGTGCAACTCGCTGAGCGCACACTCGCGACGGTGCGCACAACATGCGACGCACATGAAGCCAGCGCGTCGCTATGGGTCGCCGACGATCTCACGCATGAAACCGTACGAAGCTGGAGCAGCGAATTCAAACTCCCGACACATCAGCAAGTCGGCGCAGACCTCGGCGCTCGCATGCTGCACT
>JBBRVM010000277.1:0-5497 GCA_038246865.1 Burkholderiales bacterium | reverse complement strand
CGCACATCTATAGCGGGCAGGTTAAGAAGCGCTTCTCCAGCCGCTTCTTAACCTGCCCGCTATAGATGTGCGGGCGCAGCAGCGCTTTGTCGCTCGCCGACCCGGTCATCACCACTTTAATCGCGCCCCTTTCGGGGTCAACGTCATGCCAGTCCGGGCGCAGCTTGATGATCTCGTTGTACAGGTGCGCACAGATGTCGCGGCTCATGGCGACGACCATCGCCTTGCCCGTTTGCGCTTTGTTGCGTTCCTCGAAATGCGCCACCAGATCAGCCGCCACGCGCGCGACGCGCGGCTCGGCCCCGACCACCTTCTCCAGCGCGGCCCAGCGGCTCTTGAGCTTCGCCTGCTGGCTTTCCTCTTCGTCCTCGGCCAGCTCATCCACCTCGGCATCAATGAGCGGCAGGTCTTCGGGCTTGAGCCCCAGCTTGGCGAGGCGGGATTCAAAGTAGATCGCAACCGTTGCGCCATCTTCCTTCGCCTGCTGCATATCGTAAACGTGGATGTAATCGCCAAACACCGCACGCGTATCGCGGTCTGCGCTCGACACCGGTGTGCCAGTGAAAGCAACGAACGTAGCGTTGGGCAGCGCGTCGCGCAGGTGCTGCGCATAGCCCACCTGATAGCGCGCGATGGTGGACTCAACCGGTGCGAACTCAGCACCCGTCAGCAGCGCAGGAGCGCCCGTGGCTAGCACGGTCGTCTTGCGTTCCTTCGAATACTTCGCAGCCTTGACAGTTTTGAGCTTCGCCTCAAACCCATACTGCGTGCGGTGTGCCTCGTCCGCGATCACCACGATGTTGCTTCGGTCCGACAATACCGGAAAAGTGTCTTCATCTTCCCCCGGCATGAACTTCTGGATCGTCGCGAACACGATGCCGCCTGACGGCCGATTGCTCAACTTCGCCCGCAAATCCTGCCGCGTCTCAGCCTGTACAGGCTGCTCGCGCAACAAATCCTGCGACAACGAAAACACGCCAAATAATTGCCCGTCCAGATCATTGCGATCCGTGATCACCACGATGGTCGGGTTCGCCATCAATGCGTCCTGCATCACGCGCGCCGCAAAGCACGTCATCGTGATGCTCTTGCCGCTGCCCTGCGTGTGCCACACCACGCCGCCCTTGTGGCTGCCACCGGGGCGCGACGCCGCGACCACCTGACCAATTGCCGCGCGCACCGCATGAAACTGGTGATACCCGGCAATCTTCTTGATCAGCGTGCCGTCGTCCTCGAACAACACAAAGAATCGCAGGTAATCCAGCAGATACGCCGGGGCCAGCACACCGCGCACCAGTGTCTCCAGCTCGCTGAATTGCCCCAGCGGGTCGAGCGTCGCGCCGTCGATGGTGCGCCACTGCATGAAGCGTTCACGGTCGGCCGACAGCGAGCCCAGCCGCGCCTCGCTGCCGTCAGAAATCACCAGCAACTCGTTGTAGTGAAACGTGCCGGCAATCTGCTCTTTGTAGGTCTGAATCTGGTCGTACGCCTTCCAGATGTCCGCCACCTCATCGGCCGGGTTCTTCAGCTCCAGCAGCACCAGCGGCAGGCCGTTGACGAACAGGATGATGTCCGGGCGGCGCGTATGGCGCGGCCCCTTGATAGAGAACTGATTGACCGCCAGCCACTCGTTGTTCGCAGCGATAGCCCAGTCGATCAGGCGAACAAAGTCACCGCGCGTTTCGCCGTCCTTCTGATACTGCACCGGTACACCGCCCACCAGCAGCTTGTGAAAATGGCGGTTAGCAGTGAGCTGCACCGGAATGCCCAGCTCAATCACCTGCTGCACGGCGTCGGTCCTCGCCTGCAACGGGATATTCGGGTTCAATCGATCAATGGCACCGCGCAGCCGTTCCACCAGCACCACCTGCCGATAGTCCGCACGCTCGTGCGCACTGCCATCCGGCGCTATGTCCAACCCGTAAAGCGTCGCGTAGCCCACCTCAGCGAGCCAGCCGAGTGCTTCCTGTTCGAGTTGGTCTTCGGTCATAGTGCCTGTTCGTCGTTTATATGTCCGTCTAGCTCACGAGGGGGGTTAAACTACCATCCAAGTGGATTGGGGGTTCTCGGTCGGCGCTACAGCCTCGGTGGGTTCATCGGGGCTTTTCGCTTTCTGAGTCTAGCCTGATAGAATTTATCTACGCCGTGACTGCGCCGATAACAGCAGGATTGGGGGCAACCTCAGCACGGCGCCCTCTTTTGGGTGGTGCACACTTGCACCCCCGGCCATCACCAGTCCTTCGGGAACTTCACCAGACCATACCCTTCGATCTTGCCCTCTGGCGAGACTCTGAAGGACTCGCGAATTTGGTTTGCAAAGCGCTTGTCATCGGTCTTGAAGGCGCGAAACACTGCGCCAGCCACCATGTCGGCAAACTGAATGCCCACACTCAGATGGGACGGGGCAATGAAAAGCCCCTCAATCATGTTCCCGTAAGTCGAGATAGCTCCCTTCGTTTCGTTCATGAGCTTGTGATGCAACTCACGTAGTCGTTCATCGTCTTTAGGGCCTCTGTGGTCGCACACCACGATGCCGTTGAGCTTCTGCCCCACCACACGCTCAAGGTCTTGCATGTAATACTGAAACCGCTCGGTCAACTGCTTGTAGCTGTACCAGTACAAGTCGTCCCCAGTATTGACGTAACCTTTTGAATACGCCAGCGCCGTGTGTGTCACGACACAAATCAAGCGCACCGATTTGTAGCGCTTGATGGTTTCGTAGAGTTGCGTGCGCAGCATCTCCTTTTGCTCAGGCGTCAGATGCGATAGTGCGTGGCGCTTGCCACCACGATCCGGCGCGAAGTAACGCCACTTGATTTCGCCATCAATGCCGTAATGGGCTTTGAGTCGAGACAAATCACCCGCCATCTTCGCCCAAATGTCTTCGGGAATGACGATGCCGCCCAGTACAAAGAACGGTTGTTGTGATGCCTTGTCCGCTTCCGGCGGCGAGCCTGATTCATCAACAAACAGAATGTGCATCAGGCATTGTCCAACATCACCTCTGCCTCTGGCAGCCGCAACTGTCCCGAGATTAGGCGCGGCAGCAGGGTGTCGCGGAGGGCGGCAAGGGTTTGGGCGGCATGAACATTAGCTTTCAAGCGATCAAACATCGGGGTTAGCGATCGCGTGTATTCAGCGGCTAGCGCTTCCGACGGGATCAGCACTGGATAGGACGCCAGGTCTTTCCAACTGACTCTTGGCATCTTGGCCCCGTTCGACAACCGGTCTGCATACTGAATCAGCGGGTCGCTGAAAAGGTGCATTGCCGTGACGCCGTAAAACGCCGATGTCGACCCCTGACAGACCAAGATGTCGGTTGAGCAGACGCCATCAAAGGGGGCGATCACAACCTTGTGGAAATAGGGCCGTAGCCTCCCAAAGAGAATGTCGCCTTCCGAAAATGCCGCCTTCGCACTTTCCAATCCGTCCGCCGTACCCCAGCTGATCAAACTCAGTGACTTTCGAGGAATATGTTCTAAACCGACATATTGCATTTCCTCACGCAAATCTGATATTTGCAGTTGCTTTCGGACTGTATGCGCAATGTCCCTCAAGACGCCAACCTTCCAGCCCCGGGGCACCAAGCCCAACTCCGATTCCTCAAACTGATCCGGGAACAGCGCTGCCGTGGCCTCACTCATGCCTTCGGGGGCGCGGCCTTCCTGCTTGGCGCGCACGGGGTCGAAATCGACGAACCACGATTTGAACAGCGCCTGCGCGATGGCTTCAAGCGTGGCGTTGGTTTCGCGCAGCAGGGCGATGCGGTCGTCGATATTTGTCAATATCGCACCGACAGCAGTTTGCACCCGAAGCGGAGGAAGCGCAAACTTGAACGCACAAATTCTGTCAGGCGAGGTGTGCTTCACAGTAGAGCCAGTTGCCGTTGAGACGACCTGATGTCGGTAGTTGGGGCCTCGCATAAGGTAGTGCAAAAATGCCGCGGACGTTTGCAAAGGATCTTTGACGGTCACAAGGCCAACTCGCTGATTGTGTAGCCAGATAGTGCCTTCAGTATCGGGAACCACGGCACCGAAACCCAATGTATCAGCGGCTTTGCTCAGGTCGGTCATGGTGACGACTAGGGCGTTGCGCTTAAGGACAAAGTCATTGGGTATTGGCCCGTTGTAGTGTTTTCCTTTGCCAACTTGAAAGCCACCACCGACAGCAAAGTTTCCCGGCGTCGTTAACTGGTGCGCAGTCGGCGTGTCGACAAAGAATTCGCCCTTGAACGCGAATCCGTGTTTGACAGTGATCAAATCGCCAAGCGTTGTAGTTGGCCACTCCGAACTCATACCCCAACCCCGTCGGTCGGTTTAGCGTAGCGAAACCCAACAGCGTTCCTATCCGCCTTGAGTTCGTGTCGGGTTACGTGCTTTGGCGTCACCCGGCCTACGCGGTGTGTGGCGGGGCTAAAACTCATAGCCGAGCGTGCCTAACTTTTGCCGAATCATCTGGTCGAGTTGTGCGCCTTTGGCCATCTGTTCGCCAAGCTTTTCAGTGAGCGTTTGCATCTTGTCGACGAAGGCTTCGTCGTTGTCTTCGACTTCTTCCGCGCCGACATAGCGACCGGGGGTGAGCACATGGCCGTGCTCCGCAATTTCTGCGAGCTTTGCGGTGCGACAGAAACCGGGAACGTCCTGATACTCGGCTGCGTTCGCCTCACCGCGCCATGCGGCTGCGGTGTTGGCGATACGCTCAATCACTTCATCGGTGAACTCGGTCTGCACGCGGCTGATCATGCTGCCGAGCTTGCGGGCGTCGATGAACAGGACTTCGCCTTTGCGGGTCGTCTTCTGTTTGGCCAAGAACCACAGGCAGGCTGGAATTTGTGTGTTGAAAAACAATTGGCCCGGCAGCGCGACCATGACTTCCACCGCGTCCGCTTCGACCATCGCGCGGCGGATGTCGGCCTCGCCGTTCTGGCTGGAGCTCATGGAGCCGTTGGCGAGCACGATGCCGGCGCGGCCGTTGGCTTTGAGGTGGTACAGCATGTGCTGCAACCACGCGTAGTTGGCGTTGCCCTGCGGCGGCGTGCCATGCACCCAGCGCGGATCGCCCTCAAGGCTTGCGTGCCACCAGTCGCTGATGTTGAACGGCGGGTTGGCGAGGATGAAGTCGGCGCGCAAATCAGCGTGCTGCGGACGCAGGAAGGTGTCGGCCGGTTCGCGACCGAGGTTGAAGTCGATGCCGCGAATGGCCAGATTCATCGCAGCCAGCCGCCAGGTGGTGGGGTTTGATTCCTGACCGTAGATGGAGACGTCGCCCAGCTTGCCGCCGTGCGCTTCGATGAATTTTTCGGACTGCACAAACATGCCGCCGGAGCCGCAGCAGGGGTCGTACACCTTGCCGTGATGGGGACTCAGAACGGCGACCAGCAGTTTGACGATGCTGGCCGGGGTGTAGAACTGGCCGCCCTTTTTCCCCTCGGCGCTGGCGAACTGACCGAGGAAGTATTCGTAGACCTGGCCCAGAATGTCGCGGGCTTTTTGCGGGT